>JAUWCK010000018.1 GCA_030609345.1 Methanosarcinales archaeon
CTATTTTCATCGTATTCACATCCTGCTACTGCTTTCAATACCGTTTATCGTATCGGCAATATATGCCAAGTCCTCTTCTTTCAATGCCGGATGGATCGGCAAACTCAGAATCCTGCCAGACAACTCTACAGCATTCGGGCACCGAACATCTTCATCCGTATAGCCCAATTCCTGATACAGCGGTTGTTTGTGGATCGGCAGAGGATAGTGGATGGCAGATCCGATACCTTCTTTTGCCAGATACTCCATGAACTCATCTCTGGTAAATGGAAAATCTTCCTCAATCACAGCAGCATACTGATGATAGACATGTGTAACATTCTTCTTCTTATATGGTGTTTTAAGCCCCGATATCTTCAAGTGCTTGTTAAGATATGCTGCATTGCGTATCCGTCTTTCATTGAGTTGGTTCAGTTTCTCCAACTGCACAACACCAATCGCAGCCTGTATATCTGTCATCCGGTAGTTATATCCGAGCATCGTGTGATAATACTTCTGGCTTTCGCCATGATTTCTCAGCAATCTGCACCTCGTTGACAATTCATCGCTCTTTGTTACGATCGATCCGCCCTCTCCCGTGGTCATATTCTTTGTAGCGTAGAATGAGAAACAGCCCAGAGTTCCGAAGTTTCCGGTCTGCCCCCCCTCATATTCAGCACCGATCGATTGGGCACAATCTTCAATCAGATACAGGTTGTGGTCATCACAGATATCCTGCAACTCCTTTACATCAAACGGCTGACCGAAGAGGTGTACTCCGATGATAGCCTTCGTTCTATCAGTTATTCGCTCCATAACGTCGTATGGATCGATATTAAAAGTCCTCGTATCTACATCAGCGAAAACAGGCTTAGCACCCTGAAACAGGACGGCGTTTGCTGTGGATATAAAAGTGAATGACGGAACGATGACCTCGTCTCCATCTCTTATATCCAGTGACTTAAGCGCAATGTCCAGAGCGACCGTGCCATTGCTGACCGCTATCGCATCTTTTATCCCGATATACTCAGATAAAGCACCCTCAAATTCAGTAACAACCTTGCCCTGTGCAAGCATCCCTGACCTGAGAACTTCGGTAACTGCGGAAATCTCCTCGTCGCCCATCACGGGTTTTGCAATCGGTATCATTATTCGTCTCCATTATAAGTACGTGTTTAGCTAACCACAAGATTACGCAGTCTGCGAAGCAGCGGCGCAGCCATCTCCACAAGATTTCTGTGTTAATCTCGTGTAATCTCGTGGTTTTTCACCTCAGCTAAACACATACCATTATAAATATGCATCATCTTTACTATTTCGATTTCGTTATGCACAGCATCCATCCGAGAGGTACTAAATCTAACACTTTGATCCTTTTCAAAATTGTATATATCCCTCTCAATCCTCGCGGAATGTTTTCTATTGGATAAATCACTTTATACACTTTTACCTCGACTGAAACTCCAAAATCTTCTATCATTGCTTTTATTTCGCTTGGTGTAGGGATGTTTATCTCTAAAAGTCCCTCATAACCTATTTTTCTAAGGAACCACGGTTTTATAAAAGATGGAATAATGAAATAAAATGGCAAACCGGTGTGCAACTCCATAAAGAAATATTTATTTGGGAATTGAAGCACAAGCTCACCATCGTTCTTCAACATGTCCAACATATCTATTAACATCGCTTTTTTATCAGGAACGTGTTCTATAACTGAAAACGCCGAAATTAAATCAAAAGTTCCGCGCTTGAAAGGCAGTGACTGCGCATCACCGTTTATAAAGAATAAATTTGTAGGGTTCTCTTGACCAATACGGCTTCTGCATTCTTTCACCTTCTTGTGACCGAGACCGAAGTCGAGGCAGACAACGTTATTAAAATCTCGCCCAAATACACATGAATTAACTCCGGACCCACACCCCACATCAAGATAATCATCACTTCCTATATTTCCCCCAATATTAGTATAGCAGTTGTATAAATAAAGGGCTCGCGCCTCCAAACTCGGGGCTAAAGTATTCTGTATCTTGGATGTAATCTTAAACCTCATCTGCTTGCCTCTTCTGCAACTGCTTGATCTTAACATCTACTGCGATATTTGGATTCATATATACCATCCATAGTTTCCGAATCGATGCAGCAGCCCCTCGGACTATATGTTATAACGATACCCAAAGTATTTAATCCATCCGTAGCAAACACGAAATGCGAGGTGTATATTATTGGCTGGAAAGAAGAACAAACAAAATGAATCTGTGAATAGAGGGAAAGGAAGAAAAAGCAGTAAAAAAGAATTTTCAGAGCCAGAACACCCACGTCCTCAACATGCCAGTCAACCTGATGAAACCAGACAACCACTGATTGAACGATTGAAATCAGGCGCTCCTTTTGGCGCGCTGCTTGCGATTATCTTTGCGATTGCGCTTTATATCCGTGCCGTACTCCCCTACAAGAGCGTCTTTCTTGCAGATGGCACGATCAGGTTCGGTGGAAACGACCCGTGGTACCACATGAGAATCGTGGAGTACATACTTCATAATTATCCACATGCTCTGACTTATGATGCGTTTACGCACTTCCCGTATGGGAACTTTCAACCATACGGTCCGCTTTACGACCAAGCAATTGCGTTCACATCGATCGTTCTTGGACTCGGTCACCCCAGCATGGATCTTGCTAACACGGTCGGAGCGTATTTTCCGGCAGTTCTTGGCGCGCTCGTGGTTATACCTGTGTATTTCATCGGAAAACGTCTGCACAACCGCGGCACAGGGATTCTTGCAGCACTGATCATTGCAACGCTCCCTGGGCAGTTCCTATCGCGATCGTTGCTTGGATTTACAGATCACCATGTTGCAGAGACATTACTTTCCACCGCAACCATTCTGTTCTTCATGCTTGCGCTCAGAAGCGCGCGCGCTCAGAATCTCTCATTTAGCGATCTGAATCGGGACTGGCGCACCATCAAGTACCCGATTCTCTATACCATTCTGGCTGGCGTTATGTATGCAGTTTATCAACTTTGCTGGATGGGTGCACTTCTGTTTGGTATGATCATCATGATCGCAGTGATCATTATCTACATCGCAGAACATATCCGCGGCAACTCTACCGAATACATAACCATAGTCGGACCGATCGCATTTGGACTGGAACTGATTCTAATACTGCCGTGGATACATCCTGAACTGGGATTCTCAGGCAATTATTCACTGTTGCATGTGTCGGCATCTTTTATGGCAATTATCACATTCGTGGTGATGCATATCGTATCAAAGGAGCTAAATCGCAGAAGTTTAAATCCGTATTATTATCCGGTGGTTCTGATTGCAGGGGTGGTAATTGGTTTCATCCTGTTAAGCATCACAGTTCCCGCGTTGACCGATGCAGTCGAAGGCTCCGTATCCAGAATCTTCACGATAAAGGAGGGGGGTGCTTCGACCGTCGCGGAGGTCTCTTCGATGCTCGTCGATCGCAGCGGGAATCTCAACATCAGCAGGAACAGTATGGTCTACGGTAACTTCGGAAACTGCTTCTACATCTCATTACTCGGAATCCTACTTCTGGGGTATTATGTGCTACGCAGATGGAAACCAGAAGATATCCTGGCTCTGGTCTGGACTCTGGTCATGCTCATTGCGATATACGGGCAGAACCGATTCGGCTACTACTACGCAGTGAATGTTGCGCTGCTCAGTGCTTATTTCGGGACAAGGGTCATCGAACTCTCTGGATTCAAAGGTATCCATACCACAATCGATGAACTCCCCCGATATCTGGCGAAAAACGCAGGATACATCTTGCTCGCGATCCTGCTTGTCGCTGTTCTCGTATACCCGTGGGGTCCTGCCCCTCTTGCGCTCAAGCAGGCGAAATACACCGGTGGACCAAACCCGGCATGGTACAACTCGCTCGAATGGATGCAGCACAACACACCCGACACTGGACTGTCATACTACGGACCTTATGTTCGACCGCCGCGCGGCGAGCCATATCCATACCCGGACACCGCGTATGGCGTGATGTCATGGTGGGATTACGGATTCTGGATCGAGACCATCGCAAGACGCATCCCGAACGCCAACCCATTCCAGTCTGGTATCGGCGGCGGCGAAGAGCAGCGACCGGGCGCAGCCACATTCTTCACAGCAGAGAGTGAAGAAGAGGCAAACGGGATCGCGGACACACTCGGCGTGAAATATGTGGTCAGCGATGTCGAGATGGCGACAGGCAAGTTCCATGCGATCGCGTCGTGGGACTGCGATACCGGGGGATATGGGGAATGGCTACTTGTCGGCGGGAGAAATGAATGGGTGCCGACGATGAGGTACTTCAACTCGATGGAAGGACGGCTCCATATATTCGATGGCGTCAGTCTTTCGCAATACCGTCTGGTGCATGAGTCAACAACAGGAGGTAGCTCAGAACGCGGTTACAAATGGGTGTACAACCTGCAACCTACGTTGTATCCCGACCTCTTCGAGAACCGCCACCAGGACATCCCCTCAGAGATCGCTGAATCTGACACCGGTTATGTCAAGATCTTCGAGTACGTGCCGGGCGCGCAGATTACAGGAACCGCGCCGCCAAACAGCACTGCGACGCTAAGCATCCCGATTCTCACGAATCAGGGGCGGACGTTTGAGTACGTCCAGACTGCAACAGCAACTCCTGATGGCACATTCACCTTAATCGCGCCGTATTCCACGGATGGACCGATCGCACCTGCCGATGGCGGGACATGGTTCGATACCGCGCCGTCTGATATGTACACCGTGACCACAGCAATAGGATCCTATCCTGTATCTGTGAGCGAGGCTGATGTGCTTGCCGGGAATGTGATCACCGTACAATAGTACAACAGGGCACTGTCGATTTTTTCAGTGAAATCGCCATGCCCTTATATTTTACCGCGGAGTGCGCAGAGCCACGCAGAGGGTTGAAAACAGTCTCGAAACTTTGCGCCCTCCGCGTTCTCTGCGGTGATAAATCACTTGATTTTCAGACAGTGTCGTACAACAGTAATACCTCGATCGGCAGACCACGACATCCCGGTTCATGACAACGACTTGAATGAACTGATCCACAAGTACGTTGCGAGAGCATCGGCGCAGGAGAAACCCTGAGGATCACGTTATCAAGCAAAGATGCGCAGCTCTCCAACAAGGGCGGGATTATCACGCTGCTCGACCGGAAGGGGCTCAAGGTGGACGGGGTGAGCTATACGAAGAAAGAAGCTTCCAGATCGGGATGGACTATGGTGTTTTAGTGTACATGCTCAATATCGTATGGAGTCTTTAAATGAATCCAACGGTACAAACGACCGGTAATCTGTGTTCATCTGTGTTAATCAGTGGCTAATGTTGTTTTTAGCCACTGATTAACGCTGATTACACTGATTTTATCAATTTAATGTACTTACTCAATATCGTATGGATAGCTACATATAAAACCACGAGATTACACAAGATTAACACAGAAATCTTGTGGAAATCTGTGTAATCTTGTGGTTCCTACCACAGGGTACCCGAGCATGTTCGTTTTAGTCGCCCCTGGTCTCTGGTCTGGTGCCGGATGCGCTGCTGGCGCGGGAGGTTTGGGAATCGATAACTTCGATCACCCGCCGCATCACATCATCCACACCATCCCCGGTCTCTGTTGAGATCCGGTACTCCCAATCGCCATGAAAGTCGGCAAGATCGCACTTGTTCGCCGCAACAATGACCGGGATTGTGAGCGTCTTCTCGATCTCGTGCAACATATTGGTCTGGGCAGTGAGCGGATACCCGCAGTGCTCGGAGGGGTCAATCAAAAGCAGCACCACATCGCCGATATGGTTAAGCGCAGTTATCGCCTGTAATTCGATCTCGTTCCGATCACTTAACGGGCGATCAAGGAGACCCGGCGTATCTACGACCTGATACCGCGTCCCATCACGCGTGAAATGCCCGATGTAGATTCCTTTCGTCGTGAACGGGTATGTGGCGATCTCTGGTTTCGCACCGGTCACGCGCCTTACAAAACTCGACTTGCCGACGTTTGGGTAGCCAGCCACCACGATGGTCGGCACATCGGATATGTCCGGCAGTTTCCGAAGCTTGTTTCGTGCATCGTTTAAGAAACGCAAGTTTCCGTCCACTTCGTGCACGATCGAGGATATTCTGGCATAATAAGCTTTCCGCACACGGACCGGGTCGTCACGTCTCGTTTTCTGAAGGGATTCACGCGCAAGCTGCCGGACCATGTTGCCAGCCCAATGCACGGATGAGAGCGACATCCTGAGCCGGTCGGTCCCGACGATGATATCGGTCAGTTCGGAATAAAACGGGGACAGTTCATCGAAATTCGGGAAATCATGCACGATCCGGAGGAGTCGATCCGATAATACGTCTGACGTCGCCTGGATCATCGCTCTCTGGATGTTAACAACCCGTCCGCTCCCTGACATGGCAGAGCGTACGGCGCGCCGGAACGCCTGATCGAGGAGCTCGTCTGCGGTCTGGACGGTGCGCAGTTTTTCATAGATCATACAAACCTGTTTTCTGCCAGATCGACATTAGCTTTGCCTCTCGCAGCCAACAGCATAAAATAGTAATCGAACCACATTGAACACAATGGTTGCAGTTGGCGTACACGTATCCATCGCAGGCTCGATAGACCGGGCTGTTGACCGGGCGCAGAAGTTGGGATGCGACACGTTTCAGATCTTCACGAGAAACCCGCGGGGCTGGCGGTTCAAGGATCTCACCCCCGAACAGGTCGAGAAGTTCACAACAAAGATCGAGAGGTCTGGCATCTACCCGCCGGTCGCTCATGCGCCGTATCTGCCGAATCCGGCATCGCCGAAGGAGGATGTTTACAGCCGCTCGGTCGATGCGCTCGCAAGCGAGATTGCGCGGTGCAGCACGCTCCATATTCCGTATCTTGTGACGCATCTCGGAAGCCATCTTGGAACAGGCACGGAGGGTGGCGTGATGCGCATAATCTCGGCTGTGAATACGGCGATCGGTGCGTCAGATGAGGCGCGCCCGGAGGGGGGCGGTTCTGTGATGCTTCTGCTTGAGAACACCGCAGGCACAAAGAACAGCGTGGGCGGGCGCTTCGAAGAGATCGGGCAGATCATCGACGGAGTGGAGCGCGATGATCTGGTCGGGGTCTGCTTCGACACATGCCACGCATTCGCTGCCGGCTATGAACTCAGGACCGTTGATACGCTCGATGCGACGATGGCGCGGTTCGATGAGGCGATCGGGCTTGACCGGCTGAAACTCGTCCATCTGAACGACTCGAAAGGCGGCTTAAACTCTCGATTGGACCGGCACGAGCATATCGGCATGGGCTACATCAGGGAGGACGGGTTTAAGGTCATACTACATCACGATGCCATCAGGAAGCTCCCGATGATACTTGAAACGCCGGTTGATGATCGGAGGGATGACGTAGGGAACATCCGGATGGTGCGGATGCTTGCGGAGGGGTGATATGAGCACGATAAAACAGACAAAAAAGCCGTTTGACAGGTGTCCGGTTTGTGGTGGGAAAATTGTGGAAAAAGAGATCGAAAAACTACTGCGATGCGGTGTCGACACTGCGGTGGTGAAAGTCCATGCCGATGTTTGCCTGCACTGCGGGGAACGCCTCTATTCACAGGAAACGGTCAGGCGCTTTGAAATGATGCGTGAAAAGTCAGAGTTTGGAGGAGCGGGCGACTTTGGAATATACTTATAGGTTCGGGCGCCCGAATATACCATCATGTATCCAACGGAGAGGCTAACCACTGTTCTGGTACCGAAACACTACAAGACCAGATCTATCCTGATCGAAGATGCATTTAGAGCGCTTTTAAATTTAAAACCATGGTTAAAGGTGGAACTGTCGATAGAGCTTTATCTGAGGGGGGATGTATCGCTTTTGAGAGCGGCAGAGATTGCGGGTATGGATATGGAGAGTTTTAAGGAGATGTTGAAGGCGAGAGGATTTAAAATAAGCAGTTATATCGGGTCAGAAGAGGAAATTGAGCGGGGACTGGGGTTAATTTGAATGCTCATACTTGATACCGATATCGCAAGTGCGTTTGCCAAGGCAGGACATTTTGATGCGCTGATAAATCTCTTTAGAAGTGTTGGAATAACAACATCAGTCTACGAAGAACTCTTAACACCCATGGAGTACGGATACGGATATCCAAGGACGATATTCGATATGACGGAATTAATAACCGTCTCAGAGGAAGAACAGAAAGAATATTTGAAGATCAAGAAAAAACACGCTAAAATTGGAAAGGGCGAGTTAGAAAGCATCGTTGTTTGCTTGAACCGGGGATATTTGTTCTCTTCTTTTGACAAAAAAGCTCTAATGGTGGCTAAGGAGGTTGGAGTAGAGATCATCACCGCAGGGGTCGTTTTTAAAGGATTGGCGGTAAAAGGGATCGCAACGAAGGAAGAGATTCTGAAAATAATCAGAGATATCGAAAGTTCAGATAATAGAGTGATAGTGGTGGAACTCTGAGTGCCTGACCATGTCCATGAACCCCGCCATTGATGAGATCGTTCGGATCCTGAAAGACCAGAATATAAAATTCGCGGCTTCCGCTATCACGAAAGTCGCAGGAGAACGCGACCCGTTCCTTGTCCTGATCTCGTGCCTCTTGAGTCTCAGAACGAAGGATGCTGTGACCTCTGCCGCTTCAAACCGCCTCTTCTCTCTGGCTAAAACGCCTGAAGAGATGATAGAGTTAAGCACCACTGATATAGAGAACGCGATATACCCTGTCGGATTCTACCGGAGAAAAGCCGTGCAGATCCGGGAAATATCGAAAAACCTGATCGAAGAGAATGATTCGAAGGTTCCTGACGAGATCGATGATCTTCTGAAGCTTACGGGCGTTGGCAGGAAGACTGCGAACATCGTGGTCACCCGCGGGTTTGGCAAACCCGGAATCGCTGTGGATACGCATGTGCACAGAATCTCGAACCGGCTCGGGCTTGTCCTGACAAAGACTCCGGATCAGACCGAGTTTGAACTGAGAAGAATCTTGCCGGAGGCGTACTGGCGGGATTTCAATGATCTGCTCGTGGTTCACGGGCAGAACGTCTGTACGCCGGTCAGCCCGAGGTGCAGCGGGTGTCCGATCAGCGGGTACTGCAGGAAGGTTGGTGTTGCGAGGTCGAGGTGAGCGGCCGAACCAGATAATCCAGCGATTCAAGTTTTTTCTCGCAAAAACCGATTATTCATGGATCTTTTATCCCCTCTCCGATGCCGGGCGTGTTTTCACAATACTTGATCGCTTTTTCGCTGTAATTGTGCCGGATCCGCGCTTCGCCATCGGATCGACCGTTTTTTCAAATGCAAAATGCGCTATCATCGTCAAAGACAGTATTGAGCGCAAAATCATCTCAGCTCCAGCTTATTCCACCAGTCCCACTCCTCCACTCCGAAGAACCTGGATGCCCCGTAGATATCCTCAAAAAGCTGGTCGTAGACGAAGTATTCGGGTTCGTACGTGATCATCTCTGCGCCAAGGCTCCCTTCGGTAGCGCTAACCGTGGGCTCGATCGCCAGATATTTCCCACCCCGCAGCGGGACGATCACCCATGCATGACCGTACCCATCCCGCCAGTCGTCCCTGGTGGCGATGTATGCGGTCACGTTGTGGCATTCGAGTTTCCATTCGATGTATGCAGCCATCTCAGAGCAGTCGAAAATCGAGCACTGGTACGGCGTTATGAACCCCTTACCAAGCAGCCGCTTCACCTCGTCAGGGGTGTTCTGGAACCGGCTTTTATCCCGGTAATACGGATCAGGAATATCTGAAAGATCAACCTCTTCGGGAGAAGGCACCTCCTCCGGATCAGGAGGATCCGGCACAGGGGATGCGAAGCCCACCGATCCGCTGTTGCTGACGCCGACGTTCTCGTTGAAACGGTCGATATTGGCATAGACCGCATCTACATAAGCGGCAGCTCTCTGGATGTGGTACCTGGCATGGCTGTCGTCTCCTTGCGAGGCGTATTCGGACGCCGAATAGAGATCAGACACTGACTCGTTGACACTGCGATGGATCGCACGCAGAATAGAGAGTTGGGCATCATAATATGCGCCACCGGATCCGGAGAGCGAAGCGTTCGTGACATGGCGTTCCAATGACTCGATCGATGCGGCGTACTCCAGATTCTCCTGTTTCAGTTGCTCACATTCTGCCCGGCAGCCATCGTATTCGCGGTCGTTAAAGGATGCGATGGCACAGTTCAGGGACTCGGTTAGGGTATTCAGGTGTGAAAGCACCTCATACTGGCTCTCTTCCAGATCGGCATGTTGCCAACCGCTCTCACTCTCAATGTGACTTTCGGGGCGCACAGGGCTTTCGTGGATGCAGCCGGCAGATAAGACCACCAGTACCAGCGAAAATACCAATGACCGCATCACCCATCGCATTTTAGAATGCATCATCCTTATGCATCTCTCGAACCAACATATTTTAAAGATAGTACATGAAACGTACGAGAGTAATGCTTCCCATAGACCTGATCGACCGTGCATACAGAGGCGAATGTACGAAAGAGGATGCTGCGCTGCTTGCGACCGCGCCGCCTACCGAACTATTCAGACTGGCAGACGAACTGCGCACAGAGGCGGTCGGGGACGTTGTCTCATACATACCCAACCGAAACATCAATTTCACAAACAGGTGCATCGGAACCTGCCGGTTCTGCGCATTCAGGGAGCCGGATGGCTACCGGCTCGGGATTCCGGAGATCCTTAAAAAGGTGGAGGAAGCGGTCAGTGTGGGCGCAACCGAGATCTGTATCCAGGGAGGGCTTCTGCCGGATATGCACCTGACAAATTACTGCGAGATTCTCGAATCGGTCAAATCCGAATTTCCGAAGGTCCACCTCCATGCATACTCCCCGATGGAGGTCTGGTACGCAGCAGGCGGGGGCAGGGGCGGGAGCGGAGACCGGGAAGGGGATGGCGTGCGCATCAGGGATACGCTTGCAGCGCTGAAGAAGGCAGGGCTTGATACGATGCCCGGAACCGCAGCAGAGATCCTTGTGGATGATGTGCGCACGAAGATATGCCCTGACAAACTGAATACAGCACAGTGGCTCGAGGTCGTCAGGACCGCACACAGTCTCGGCATAAGAACGACCGCAACCATCATGTACGG
>JAUWCK010000011.1 GCA_030609345.1 Methanosarcinales archaeon
AAGCGAGAACGTTGTGAGGAGGGGCTATCTAAAGTCGATGGGAATCAGATGAAGAAGGCTACGACCAAGAAATAGCGGAAATTTTAGAGGCATGCTGCCGTACGATGGCGGTTTTGATTTTTGGGTGGGAAACTTGGGTTACAAAACAACTCATAGTAGTTCTTCGCCAAATCTTCGAGAACGTCGTCTCTTCCATTAAAATATTGAGAAACCAAAGACTTTCTGGTCGCTTCATTCACATCCAATCTCTCATGAAACTTGCGCAGTAGGTTTTTATCATCTTTCAAACTCTTTAAAATGCCCTTAGCCTCATCATCCTCCGCTTCTTTTATGGTTTTATCTAACGCTTTTTTCAGAATCCCGAAAGCATCTTTTTTTCCAATCCTTCCAATCAATCCATTAGCAAGACCTGCCAAAGCAATGGTATCGTCAATTCCGATTGGTAACGACGAAAGTCCTATGGTGATTAACATTTCCAGCATTTCACTTCGTTTATTTGTACCATTCATCTTGTTAAGAGTTTGTATTAGCAGAAAAGACGGAAAATGCTGGTTGTGGCACAGATGATATATATGCTCGGGTAACTTGTGGATAGAATCAGCGAAATCAGTGTTAATCTGTGGCTAAAACCCTTATCATCCATTGATTTACACAGATTGGAGGTTATCTGTTTGCCACGCGTTACTCGAGCATACTCCGGATAATCATGATCAAGAAGATTATGCGAACAAAATTGAAGTTCTCCAGCGTTGAAAACGGCATCCTCGATTTTCATGCACCCATTACCACCACTCGACTCTAACTTTAAGAACTTCTAACAGAAAACAGCGTTTATGAGTTTTATCAAGAAGATATTCGGACCAAAACCGAGGATTGCGAAGAGTGAGCCGATAGACGTGGTACGCATCAAACCTGACCCGATGTCGATTTACAAAAAAGAGATCGAGGATTATTACATCGCAGCATCAGTCGAGGTCGGGAATACCACAACCAAGTGCATCCTGACAGCAACCAACATGAGCACCGGCATGGCGCAGCATGTGAACAAGACCGTTCGGATGACGCGGGACGTGCGCCCACCAAAGGTTGGGGAGGAGGTCTTCGGAAAGACGCTTACCGGAGTCCCGTTTACCCGCGAGTCGGTATCCGAACTGGTTTCTGAGACGATCATAGACTGCCTCAATAAGGCGAACCTCGATATCGAGACGAACCTTCATTTCGTGGTGCGATCAACAGGCGTTGTCGCTGGATTCGCATCGCCAGAGGAGGTTGGAAATTTCGTCCTTGCACTGGCTGATGGCTGCTTGAAAGCGGGAGTGTCGCCAAAGCACATGACTCCTGCGATGGGGATCGATATGGTCCCTGAGCAGTTCAAGAAACACAGCTTAATCGAGAAGGTTGCATTTCTTGGCGCTGTCGCAGGCGTGCTGCCGCCGACAGGGGCAACCGGAGTTGAGATCGTCGCAAACGAGATGGAGGGCGAGCTTGCGACGGCAGGCATCAAGGAAGGCGCGAAATGGGCGGATGTTGATTTTCGAAACCCGTGCCTCTCACTCGATTTCGGAACAACGCTCGATGGCAGGATCACGAACAGCGATACCCCGTATGCAAAGACGATCGGGAACTTCTGCGGGCTTGCCGGTGCAATACCGGACGCGATCGTGCAGGGGACCGGGCTGGTGGACCGGGAGACAGGGACTGCTCTTGACATCTTCAACGAGAAGACATCAGCAAGCGGCAAGAAGGCAAAGCAGGCAGAGAAGTACGCGGAAGAGATACACGAACACATCTCGATCGAGGTCGTTCCTGAGGGCAGGGATCGGTACGGCAGCGTTCCTGTGAATGCAGAAGCTGCAAAGACGATCGGTGTCGTGCTGATCGGGTGCGATGTCGGCACGGACGGAAGCGACCTACCCGCACTTACAGGGATCGGGAAGAGGATATATGAGAGCGATGGGATCAAGATGATCGCAGCCGTGATGGATCCGATCGCTGCGATCTCTGTAGAGCGGCTCGTGCAGACAGCAATCGACGCAGGAATTGTAACAAAGGAAACGGCTATCGGAGTTACAGGGAGAGCCGGCATCACAGGAAATAAGCCAGCACTGATACTTGATCGGATCATGAAGATGAACTTCTTCGATGATCCCGAGAGTCAGGTCGTCTTCGTGGACGATGGTCTTGCCAGAGGCGCTGCTGTGATGGCGCGGTGCATGAACTCGCTTGGCGTGCCAAAGAACCCGATCGGTGGAAACCGCGGCGGTGGTTGCGTGCTTGCGGGGAGGATCGCGCTTCAGAATTCCGGATGATGGTGCGGCGGAGTGAACGTATGAAACCGGATCCTGATACGATATGGATTCTTTGGTCATATCCTTCAGAATTCAGGACCAAAAAAGAGATATGATTTTAATAAATAAAAAAAAATAGTGTGATGTGGTAAATCATCCGGAGGCGATATCATAAAACAGATAGCACACCCAAAGCCCTTGTCTGCCGATGAGATACTCGCAGATGCCACAAATATAATAGCAAGCTACCTTCCTGATGCACGAATCTTTCTTTTCGGGTCAAGAGCGAAAGACGATGCCACAGAGACCTCTGATTTTGATATAGCAGTCGATGCAGGATCAAAAATATCGCTTGGTGTGATCGCAAGGATAAAAGACGAGATCGATGAACTGCGCACTCTCAAGAGCATAGACATAATCGATCTGAATCGAGTGAATCCAAAGTTTAGAACAATTATACGCAAAAGCGGGGTGAATATCTATGATCGAGGCAACCGTACAGCTTGAAAATTTCGAGAATGCAACAAAAAGGCTCAAAGCCGCTCTGGAGTACGATCCTCTGGAATTAGACATTGTAATGGATGCCGTCATCCAGAGATTTGAGTTTACTTTTGAGATGGCTTGGAAATCTGTGAAGCTGGCTGCAAAGGCAGTTGGCTATGATTGCAAATCTCCAAAGGGATGCTTGAAACTGGCTTATCGGATGGGCTGGATTGGAGACGAGGAAAGATGGCTGGAACTTCTCGAAGCGAGAAACCTGACATCGCATACTTATGATCAGGATACTGCCATGGATGTGTATGAAACGGTAAAAGAGAACTCAAGTATTCGGGAGTCTATTAAGAGAATTGAGAGAAGAGGTCGATTGAGGGTAAAGGTCACCCGAGAGGATGCGGCATGTATGTGATTGAAACCTTAAGAGCGCATGAAGGGGAGATAAAAGAGAGGTATGACGTCAGGAGGATGGGCGTTTTCGGCTCTTATGCCAGAGGTGAGCAGAAAGCGACAAGCGATCTTGGCGTTCTTGTGGAGTCTGAGAATCCCACCTTCAACACTTGACGAAATGAACGAACGCACAAAAAACTTCCTGCGAGAGAAATTCAAGGAGTATTACCTCGAGTACCCGATCCAGCTACCGCCCGGATTCGAGAGCCGGGAATGGGGCTTTGTCATGTTCGATGCGCTCCCGAAGATCGTGATGTACCGGCACAAATCATTCCACTCACGTCCGGAAGCGCTCGAATACCTGCGGAGCATGGCTCCTGCGCACGCATTCTCATCGGTTGCGTATTACGAGCACCCTGGGGCTGGCACGATGGCAGATAAGCACTGGACCGGCGCAGACCTGATCTTTGATCTGGATGCCGACCATCTCCGGGATGCGCCGAAGTCGTATCCTGCGATGCTTGCAAATGTCAAGGACGAGACATTGAAGCTTCTCGGTTTTCTTACCGACGACTTCGGGTTCTCAGAGGATCTGATCGATGTTGTCTTCTCTGGCGGGCGCGGGTACCATATCCATGTGCGCGATCAGAGGGTGCGCACACTTGGAAGTGCTGAACGGCGGGAGATTGTGGATTATTTAAGTGGGAATGGAATTGATATAGAATCTATGTTTGACCGATCGAAGTCATCTGGTATGGATGTGTATAGAGAGTATGGTACCAAGACCAAAACATCTTCGATTCAAATCGTGGGTCATGAATCTGGATGGAGAAAACGTGTTAAGGAGGGGGTAATAGAATATCTCGATGAGCAATCCTCAAAACCTGATAAAGAAGCATTAAAAAACATTCAGAAGTTGGAGGGGGTTGGTAAAAGGACAGCTATGGATATTTTAATGTTAGCGCGCAATAAACATATTATAAACAAATTTAACGAAACAGGATCAATCGATTTAACATGGCAGCCACGATTTTTTGAATCTCTTGCAAAAAGTTCAATCGAGAGATTTAGAGTTCATGGCGCTGAATCAGATGAGCCAGTAACCGGCGACATAAAGCGGCTGATCCGGCTTCCCACATCCCTGCATGGCGGTTCAAGTCTGAGGGTCGTTCCTCTGACGCTGGAGACGATCAGGAGATTTGATCCGCTGAAGGACGCTGTCGTGTTCTCGGATAAGGATATTTCGGTTGCGGCGGAAAGTCCGGCATCCTGCGATCTCCGCGGGAATCACTTCGAGATCGATGAGGGCGTGAACACCGTTCCCGAATACGCGGGCATCCATCTGATGTGCCGGGGTGCTGTGGAGTACGCGGGAAGGGTGTGAGACTTAACAGTAGTTCGGAAGATGCGCAAAAAAACAGTTTCGCACCTGTCGTTGCCGCCGAATAATTTTGATCTGGAATAAAATGAGAGCCGGGGATATTTGAAGATACGTCTAAGGCATTTCGTGATTGCTTATTTTATAGGCTTTTACCAAGCGTATTTCTTCATAAGTGTAATCATCACCCAACTCCTCCTTTATAGGTGCTAACTTCTCGCTACCCAAAATCGACATTGTCCTCATGATGTGTTCTTGCTTATCAATACCAACCAATTCATCAATACCAATCTCTTCGCCAGATAAAATCAGTTTTTCGATATGTGATGCGATTGTGCCCGTTGTCAAATTCCTTTTCCGGGCGATTTCCTCAATTGTTAAATTCTGTTTATAAAGCTCCAGCGTTTCTTGCAGCGTAGATGTTATTGTTTTAGGATGGATGGGTGTACTAATCGGTTCTGGTTTGATGCCATGTTCTTTGCATTTGCAGTAACCTGCAATCTCTTCTAAAAACAGTTCCCCATATTTCTCCAACTTGCTTTCACCAACGCCGATGATCGTCCGAAAGTCTGATTGACTTCGCGGGAAATATGTCGCCATCTCTATCAAACTTGAGTCGTGGAAGATAACGTACGGCGGCATCCCGGCACCATCGGCAAGTTTCTTCCTCAAACTCCTTAAAATTTCAAATAAATCATGATCGAAACTCCCATCAACATCCTTTTGTAATATCTTAACTTCTTCTTCCGGTTTTGTCAACAAAACCTCTTTCGTTCCGGATAAAATATCACAACCATCCGGAGTCAGTTTTATGATCGGGTATCTGTCACCTTCCGACTTCAGATAACCAAGTTGAACGAGTTCCCTTGTAAAAGCCTGCCACTGCTTTTTTGAGTATTCCTTTCCAGTACCATGAGCTGCTATAGTATCGTGTCGATTGCGGACTATCTTTTGAATTCTCGAACCGCACAAAATATCAGCTATGTAATTTACGCCAAATCTTTCGTTGATCTGAGAAACACACGAGACGATCTTTTGAGCGATAATTGTTCCATCGGTCGTCTCTTTTGGATCCAAACAGTTATCACAATTGCCGCAATTCGTTTCATTGTATGTTTCGCCGAAATATTCCAATAAAATTTTCCTGCGGCAGGTTCCACTCTCACAGAAAGCAACCATACAACGTAATTTCTTATACGCGATCTGTTTTTCTGTTTCATCCTCTTTTTGCTCGATAAAATACGATATTTTTCCCATATCTGAACGACTAAAGAAGATAATACAATCACTTTCTTCTCCGTCTCTTCCAGCCCTGCCCGTTTCCTGATAATACGTTTCAAGGTTCTTCGGTAGATCGTAATGGATCACGAAACGGACATTGGATTTATCTATTCCCATCCCAAACGCTACTGTTGCCACAATTATCTCAACATCGTCTTTAATGAATTTATCCTGTGTTTCAGTCCTTAAATCTGATTTTAACCCTGCATGGTAAGGCAAAGCACGATAACCCTCTTTTTTAAGTTTGTTTGCCAGATCATCGGCAGATTTGCGACTGTAACAATAAATTATCCCTGAATCATTTTTACGCCCCTCCAGATATTGAAGTAACTGATAGTATGCATTATCTTTCGGTTTAACCTGATAAAATAGATTTTTTCGGTTAAAACTTGCCTTATATGTCTTTGGATTGGACAGTTTTAGCTGTGTTGTGATATCTTCCTGCACTCGTGATGTGGCGGTTGCAGTTAGCGCAACCAGAGGAACCTTAGGAAAATGTTCTTTAAGCACTTTCAACTGACGATATCCGGGTCTGAAATCATGCCCCCATTCTGATATGCAATGGGCTTCGTCAATGGCGATCAAACTGACATTCAAACGCTTCAAAGCTGATAAGAAGTCAGGTATCATCAGTCTTTCCGGAGCCACGTACAAAATACTGATCCTATTCTCTGCCAGGTCCAATTTTACGTTTTGCATCTCATCAAAACAAAGAGAGCTATTGATATGGGCTGCGGCGATCCCATTCGCTTTCAAAGCGTCAACCTGATCCTTCATCAAGGCGATGAGTGGAGACACAACAATCGTTACACCGTCGAGGAGAAGGGCTGGCAATTGGTAGCATAGAGATTTACCACCACCCGTTGGCATCAGGACGAAGACATCTTTTTTCAGCAGGATATCCTGGATAATATCCTCCTGGAGATGTAGAAATGTGCTGTAACCGAAATATTTTTGTAGCGCATGATATACTGGCTCCATGTTGATTCCATTCTTTTCAAACTCGGCGTTGCCGTGCCCGACGGTGTAAATATCAATATGATTCAACGTCTTTCTTTGTTGCATTGTGTTATTGGATAATTTACCCACCCATTCGCTCTCAGCTAATTTGCAATCGCATTCTTTTTATTATTTCATTAAATAAATATTCAAATTGTGGACAAACTTTTCTTTGGTGTTCAACCCACCTCAACTACAACACCGCGCAACCTATCAGCAAATGTACCTTTGTGCCAATCGCGACGGGGTTCCTTTTCACGCATATAGCATAATCCGCACGTCATATTATAGCTTATCTCCAAGAGCAGGGCGAAAGTGAACGTATCGCGCACACGAATCACGGGAGACCCCAGAGCCAGCATCCTGCGATCTCCGCGGGAATAACTTCGAGATCGAGGAGGGCGTGGACACCGTTCCCGAATACGCGGGCATCCATCTGATGTGCAGGGGCGCTGTGGAGTACGCGGGAAAAGTGTGATCGCGAAAAAATCATGAGCGATCCATCTCAGAGAGCTATCGTGGCGGGCATTGCGGGTCTGGCACCATAAGGGGATTTATAATATCCCGCCACAACACTTTTGAGCAGGCACAAAACCATGAACAGAAAAACCACGATAATATGTTCCGCGCCTGATCTGGCGAGCATGAACATCAAAGAAAACCTGCTTGCGATGCACGACTGGGAACGCGAGGGGGACGTCTATGAGTCTGACCGGATAAGGATCGTCGAGGTCGATAAACTCCATATCTTTTGCGATCACATCGATTCCGAACTGGAAAGACGCGGGCTTCCGGTGAACCTGATCATCTTTGCGTCGAAGCACAAGAGCGACAGCAGCAAGCGATTATTCTCTGCCCATTTCACAGGAAATGTCAGCGATGCGAAATTCGGAGGAAAACCCCGCGAACTTGCGCCTGCCGCGCCGCAGTTATTAAGACCAGTTCTCCACTCGATGCGCGATCTTGCAGCGGATACTGATACGGGTTACGAGGTGTCCATGGAATCGACCCACCACGGTCCGACCGCGCTCTCTGTGCCATCGATCTACGTCGAGATCGGCAGCACCGAAGCCGAGTGGGCAGATCAGGATGCTGGCAGAATCGTTGCCAGCGCGATTCTGGACCTGGATCTGAATTCAGATTTGAACTCAGATTCGAATTCAAATTCAAATTCAAATCGTGATCCGGATGGGGTGGTGCACACGTCCGGTTATCCGGTCGCGGTTGGATTTGGCGGGGGGCATTATGCGCACAGGCAGACAAAGCTGATCTTCGAGACCGAGGTCACATTCGGGCATAACTTCCCGAAGTATCAACTGGACAATCTCGACGACGGACTGATCCGCGACGCACTTCTGAAATCAAACGCAGATTTCGCATACTTCGACCGGAAGTCGATGAACGCTGCCCAGAGGAACCGCATCAGCGCGGTAATCGAGGATCTCGGGTACGAAGTCCTGCGCGAGCGCACGATAAGAGAGCGGTTCGGGCGGTGATGGTCGGCAGGGGGTGAGAATGCGGGGGAAGGGATTCGAACCCTCGAATGTCTTCACAACAGGAGCTTAAATCCTGCGCCGTTGACCTGGCTTGGCAACCCCCGCAGAGGTGTGATTATAGTAGTATCCGCTATCATCAAAGAACCTTTTGATTACAGGGACCGGGGCTGCGCAACACCAGACTCCATCCTGTATCTGCGCTGCAACATATAAACAGACATCAGAAACAGTCCAGCCAGAAACACGCCGATGATCTGCGCCTCAACCGATGTTGCAAATCCGTGCTGTGACGCCCACAAGCCGCTCCGCGTGACAAAGGTTGCGAATATGACCAGAATGAATGAGAGCATCGCAAGCGCGGGCGCAAGCAGTCCGTATTCATGGTTCCGCTTCATCCGAAACTGCGTATGCAGATACGCGGTCAGGACAATCCACGGGATGAGCGAAGATGTCTCCACAGGGTCCCAGCCCCAGTACCACGCGCCCCATCCGAGAACCTCATAAGCCCAGAACCCGCCGATGCCAATCCCGAGCGTCATGAAGAGCCACGTAATCCTGCTCCAGGGGAGAGCGATCTTCATCCACCGCCGGTCATCGGTCAGGAGATAGCCAGCAGCGGCACCGAACGGTATCACCGCGGCAGCATATCCGAGGAACACCACCGGCGGGTGGATCACCATCCACGGATTGCGGAGCAGCGGGTTCATGCCCTGCGCATGGTAACTCTCGATCACCGAGTAGGGGGCTGCAAAGATATCAGTATTTGTTGAAAGAAGGTGCCAGGTCTGGTTATCGATCCCATAGATAAGCGCAAACGGGCTTCTGATGGCAAGCAGTAGAAGGAAGAACGCCGCCACAGAAAGACCTGTGATCCTCACGATCTCGCTGATCCGATCATCGGCACGCATCCGCACCAGTGCCACGCACACAAGCGTAAACCATGCCCAGATAAAGAGCGAACCTTCCTGTCCAGCCCAGAATGCGGATACCTTGTAGAGCAGCGGGAAGGTCTCGCAGGAAAATCGATACACGTACAGGTAGTACGCCCTGACATCCAGCAGATAGTACATGAGCAGCATAGTGGCAAGAGTGCACGTACCAAGACTTATTATCTCGAATCTCCGGGATGCAAGGCGCATATTTGGATTCCTGCTGAAATAATACCATGTCCCATAGATTACAGCACCAAGACAGCTTGCAAATGAGATCCAGATCAGTAGCATTCCGATGTTCAGTGGCATGGTGAATCCTTCTGATGTATGATGCGCGGCATGATATTTATGGGTTCGCCACCGTGGAGGCGGTCACTGTGCATGGCGCTCTGGCTCTGGTCGTTTGTTTTCAGATGTTTGGAGATTGGGTGAAAGAAACGAGATTCTAATATTAGCCTCGCCCGAATGAATTCGGATGCATCCGCGGGGCTCGGAGGTCGGGCAAATGAGATGAGCCGTTGGCGAAAGTGGGGCGAGCGTGTGGGTTCATCGAGGGCGGCGCGGAGTTTGGTTATCATTTTCGACGCTTACGAAGTTGTGACCAAAGGCAATTGCCCCTGATGCAGAAGGTACGACGCCAGATACGCCCTATCATACTTGCTCATAAGCCTTCATGAAGTCATTTCGCGGGATGTTTGCTTGTGTGCAAATCGTTCTCAAAGTTGAGCCTTTGATCCGAGTATGATTGGGCATCGTGAGTGGAGTCTGTGTGCCATCAGGATTTTCTCGAACCATCGCAATATGCTCTCGCTCCCGGACAAGGCGAAACCCCAGAAGTCCGAACGCTTTGACGACCCTCCTTTTGGGAGCGTCAACCGGAAACTTTGGCATTAGATAGCCACTCCCGCTTCTGCCACAAAGGCTTCAAGCACAGGCGACTCGATCTCAAGAACCTCCTGGCCAAAAGTCTCGATATGGAAGCGAATGGCAGACTTGACATCGGCTAATGCATCCTCATAAGTGGCACCTTCCCCGACAACAATGCCTTTGAGACCAAGCGGATATGCCACATAACCATCGGGGTGTTTCTCAACCACAACTTTGAACTGTTTCATCATATTGTCCCTCCTAATCGCTGGTAATAATCAAAATGTTTTGAGCGCATCTGAACCCAGCCGCGGAGCTGGATTTGGATGAAGGTGCGAAGCACCGAAGCCAGATACACTCTAATATACTCCATAGAATCATAATTCGTCTCTAAATTCGTGCTTAATCATCTCAATAAATTCATCTCGATTTGTGTTGATTTTTACATCATCCAGATAAAAGCGACCACTTCCAACTAGCCAAAAGAGCTTATCCACACAATAAGGTAATTCATTAATGTCTTCAGAAAATCTGATGACATCTTTAAAAACGTCATAATCCGAATTGGATTTACTTATGCCTATGCCGTGAAATATCGCTTTGATGTGAACATCTGGTTTTACAAATTTGGGATAACCATTCTCTTTCAGAAAATCGCAAGCCAAAGCAAACCCCAATCCAAATACTTCCTCCTTGAGCAGAAGCGGAAGGGCAACACGAGTATATTCGTTCAGATCAAACTGCGAAACAAAATTACCAAACTCTTTCAAGTTAGAAAATCGGGAAAGGAAATGTGATGCTGAAAAAACCGACTTGCAAAAGACAACCCAGTAACTTCTGGGGTTATCGATTTCCATCGGTCCGGGAGGTTTATAGTTATTCTCGATCGTCGTAAATAATCCCCTCCAATCGTCACTATATTTCTCAATAATTCGTGGTGGAATAAATTCTTCTAAATATGGTCTTAGTTCTTCAATGGGACCGATCGTACTTTGCATGTTTCGTTTATTAGAAACGGATTCTAACATTCCAAATAACAAATCTTGCACAGATTGGTTTTTGCATTCTTTCCAACTATTAATGTGCTTGTCAAGCATGTTTCCATCAATAGGATCAAATGAAAGTAGATACTCATGAGCTTCATCAAATATCTTCCTATAAATGGTTACATTGTTTGTCATCATGCCCACTACCTATTATTCAAAGATTCTATGGAGTACAACGCAATATATCCAAACTCTTTGCTTCATAACTCAGAAATGTCTTTCCAGACGACTTAACACTATCTCGTGGTATCAATCCACCCCAAAACCCCTCCAACCACACGACCACCCCGACCTCCGCGTCCAATGTGTAAGTCTCCCGAAGCCCCACCCGCACCACGCCCGAATGAATTCGGATGCATCCGTGAGGTTGTCACGTGTATTTATTTTATAGATATATTATTTAAAGTATTTTATGTATAATGGTTTCGGTATTTATGAAGTGTGAGCTTAGCGAAACACAAACATTACAGTAGGCGGGTTGTAGAATTTTATATGCTAATTCCCAATTGAAAGCATAAAGCATCAATTATCTCTTGTTGTGCTTCTAAATCTTCGATTTTACCTATCTCTCTAATCAGACGTCTCTTATCAAGCGTTCTAATTTGATAACAAAGCACGATAGATTCCCTATAGAGTCCTCCGATTTCAGCAGATATTAAAACCTCATTAGGATAAATTCTCCTACCTGATTTTCTTGAAGTTATGGGGAGGACATTCACTACCGGCAAAATTTGGTTTATCTCTTCCTCACTTATCACAAGAACAGGGCGAGTCTTTTCCTGTTCAGAACCAATTATCGGATCAAGATTAGCAATAAATATATGCCATTTATACCCCATTTTCTCCCACCCATCCTTCTGAATCAACAGTTATGAAATCTTCAGACACATCCATAAGATCATCAAGAAAAAGATTATCTCTTACTGCTTCTTTTAACTCTTCGATTTTTTGTTTGAAACTATCCGGCATTTTTTTAATAATCAAAATCACCTCCACTGTTTCATTTTCAGGCACATACTGTGGAATCTTTATCCCAATCTCGTGATCTTTCGGTATTCTCACGATTTGTCTGATTGCTTCCATAATCTTATTCACCCTTCATTTCGCGTATCAATCTATATTCAAACCGGATTCATATATGCCTTCTGATTGAACTTCGATCATCACTTACTTTTCTTACTTCTCTCTTGCAAGCCCTAACAGTGCATGTTTGCGACAGCTAACCCGAGATCGAGATCACATAATCCACGATATCCCCGGTGACGTCCACCCGGCACGCATCATATATCCCCTTCCCTGACGGTGTGCCATTGACCTCGAGGATCAGGAAACCATCATCGGTTTCAGCGATGTCCACGCCTGCAAAAGCGGTGCCGATAACCTTTGACGCCAGAATAGACACCTCCTCCTGCTCCGAATTAAGCATACACCGCTCCGGCATTCCGCCCTGGCTCAGGTTGGTGATCCATCCGCTTTGGGCGTACCGGTAGATCGCGCCAGCAACCCTGTCTCCGACAACGAATGCCCGTATATCCCTCTCAATCGGTATGAACTCCTGAAGATACAGTACGCCCCTTTCAGAGAGTATCTCTTCAATTGTTTCGCGATTCGAGTCATAGAGCTCAGAACCGCTTTGGAAACGTCTGATGCCGATACCCTTGTACCCAAAGATCGGTTTTGATACTGCCTCGCCCCATCCATCGAGCGTATCCATCGCAACATCAGCATCAGAGGTAACAAGAGTCTCTGGCACGGGAATGCCTGCCTTTTTCAGCAGATGGAGTGAATAGTACTTGTTTGCTGCATTCTGGATTGATTCCGGAGTGTTGATGACAGGCACCTCCTTTTCAAGGATTCGCAGCAGGTCAAACTTGAAAGATGCCGCTTCGAATGCGCCAGCACCGAGATCGCGCACGATGACGGCATCTACGTCACCTATTGTGGAAAAATCAAACGCGTATGATGCGATCTCGCTCAATCTGAACGGGACCGGCTCTGCACCCCTCTTCCGTACCGACCTGACAAGAGCGCGGGCGGTCCAGTCACCAGGGTCAGTGATCGCAATGCCTATATTCATTGCTACCGCAGCCGGATCGGCGTTACTTCCTTGTCGATGACATAGATGCTGTCGATTAAGCGGACGATCCCGGAGCCAGAGCCCATCACGACCGACCGCAGTCTTGCACCATCGTTCTCAAAGAAGTTGACACCATGGAAGAGATCGCTCTCTGTCACGCCTGTTGCCGAAAATATGATGTCCTTTCCAGGAGCTAAGTCTTCGGTGTAGAGAATCTTATCGAGATCGGTGATACCCATATCAAGCAATCTCGGCATGAATTTATCGGATTCCTTCTTTATCTCTTCCTCGCTCTTCTGGTTCGCCTTTGCCGGCAGGATGAATCTGCCGATGATCTTTCCGCCTGTGGTCCGAAGCGCTGCTGCGGTCAGCACACCCTCTGGTGCTGCCCCGATACCCATACCGACATGGACGTTGGTGCCGCGGATGCCGGCTGCGATGCCGGGCATCAGATCGCCGTCCGTGACAAGCCGCACCTTCGCGCCGAGGTCGCGCAGTTCTTTTATCAGTTCCTTGTGCCTGGGTCTGTCGAGTACCACCACGATCAGGTCCTCGACATTGCGGTGCAGCGCCTCTGCAACGACGCCGAGGTTGTATTCGGGAGGGGCATCGATATCGAGTCGTTTTCCGGTCGTCTTCTCGTACCGCACTACCTCAGGACCAACGATCAGTTTATCCAGATAGATGTCGGGCGCGT
Source organism: Methanosarcinales archaeon (assembly GCA_030609345.1). The sequence goes on from JAUWCK010000011.1 coordinate 13,947, forward strand.
ACCTGAGACCGCCTGCTTCAGACATCGCCATCACCGCAACCGCTCCGAACTGGTTCTCTGCTGCAAGATTCGTGCCCTCGAGCGGATCGACCGCGATATCGACTTTGGGACCCTTCCCTGTTCCGACCTTCTCGCCGATATAGAGCATCGGCGCTTCATCCCGCTCGCCCTCGCCGATGACGACCTCACCATCAATATCGAACCGTGCCAGCACCCTGCGCATCGCCTCGACCGCGGCATCGTCCGCGGCATGTCGGTCCCCGAGACCGATCCATCGCGCAGCAGCGACCGCTCCAGCCTCGGTCACCTTCAAGATCTTCAGGAACAGATTCCTTTCGATCTCTCCCATCTGCGCGATCATCGTTTCGGGAACGCCGACGCTTCCACTCGCATCTCTGGTTGGTAGTGACATGGGTGGCATTCTGTTTCTCCAGACTATAAATTTGCCGATTTGTTTACGGTCCGGGAATCGCGGGGGTTGCCAACTTGCTCGGGAGTTTTATAGAGGTCATGTATGCCATTTCATAAGTGTAATTTGGAATTCGTAACTAATCAGGCACCTAAACCACTATCGTGAGACCAATCAACATACATCGAGTAGTTGCGAATGATTCAGCATCGCTTGCGAGTGATAATTCCGGAATCCATCTCCTGCGCAACCTTTAATAATCTCCCGACCATATTATATTTCACGATGATGAGGCGTGGTGGAGTTAAAGGTATGCAGTCGGATAACCGTGCACAGGTTAGTCTTGATTTTCTTGCCGCTATTTCTATATTTCTACTCACCTTCGCATACCTCATGATGCAGATCCCCTCGATATTCGCGCCGTTCCAGACCCAGAGTACCGATTTCCAGCCTGTAGCGTACCGGACCGCCATGATTCTTGCAGAGGATACCGGATGGTGGAGCAATGGCACGCCCGGTCAGGACGGCATCAACTGGGAGGATGCGCCGGATGATGCCTGCCGGATCGGGCTTGCAACAAACAAACGAAACCCCACCAACTTTTCAGAACTGTTAAATCGCGGCAGAGCCGGTATTTTGAGTGAAAATAAGATAAAGAAATTAAACTCGAC
>JAUWCK010000263.1 GCA_030609345.1 Methanosarcinales archaeon
GTTAACAGATGTACCTCAAGAAGCTCTCAAAGATGGACTCCTTCCGGATTGCAAAACTCGGGAATGCCAGCAGGAACGATGTTTACAATTATTTAGGAATCCAATTCGAGGAAAGATTATAAATACGAGGAGAAGATATAACACAGTAACATTAAGGAGGATACCAAGATGAGCAAAACCATGCTTAGAACCGTAGCGATCGTATCGATTGTGTTGATTGTCCTGTTTTCAGGGTGTGTGGGTGATAAAAAGCCCGCCGAAGTTGAGCCTACACCGGAGGCAACGCCGGCAGCAACGCCTGCGGCAACGCCTGCGGCAACGCCGGTAACGCCTGCGGCAACGCCGGCTGAAGACATAACGGAAGCTGATGCAGAAGAGGGTTTCACACCAAAAAGCAGTGATCGCCCACCTCTTGAAGTCCCCAGTGGAGGATGCGAGGGTCTTGATCAAAATGTCTTAAGACGGTACGATCACGACAAGAATGGACTGATCGACAGTAACGAGATGGAAACTGCAAAGATCGGTTACGAGAGTAACTACGAGAAGCAAAGCGACTACGAGCAGATTTTGTATGCATACGAGCATCAATGCTCTGTAGAGCCAGCAGAGTGAGGGCGATTTTCACATCCCCGCACTCTTTTTTTTATTTCAGTTGAGACCGCTTATTTTGCCTGCCTTCTATTTCCACATCATCGCTTCAGCGCCAGCCAACCCCGGAATGCCAGAAGCGCGTACTTACTCAATTGTGTGGATATCTACAAAAACCACGAGATTACACAAGATTAACACAGAAATCTTGTAACTACTCAGGTATGTTGATTGGTCGTCCGATAGCGATCCTGTACTTTCTGGCAAGAAAAATAACCGCGGAGGGCGCAGAGGAACGCAGAGCATTTAACCGTTTATTTCCCCTCCGCGTTCCTCTGCGTACTCTGCGGTTAAATTCCCTGTTTGGTTGCAATATGCCCCATGTCTCAGGTAGTTCCTGCATAGTGAAGTTCCCCGATAGTGGTTTTAGGTACCTGAGTAGTTACGAAATCTTGTGGAAACCTGTGTAATCTTGTGGTTCCTACCACAGGGTACCCGAGCATGTTCAGAAGCACGACCACAGCCGCCACAAGCCATACCAACACCTGCCGGAAGCGAAACTTAAATCTATCCGCTTCTGCAAAAGAGTAGCTATGCCGCGAGTAGCAGTTGGAGGAACGTTCGATCCGCTCCATGATGGTCATGAAGCACTCATCAACCGTGCGTACGAACTCGGTATGGATGGCGAGGTCGTCATCGGATTGGCATCGGACGATCTTGCGAGAAGGCGCGTCCAGCCGGTAGCTGATTACAGAGTCAGGGAGCGCGAACTAACACGCTACGTGACCGACCGATTCGGGATATCGCCAGAGATCACAACCCTGCACGATTCGTATGGTACCGCGCTCGAGGAACCCTTCGATTATATCGTGGTCTCTCCTGAGACGCATCCGGTTGCGGAAAAGATCAACGAACTCCGCGGGAAGCGCGGGATGCCCGAAATCGAGATCGTTCTGGTGCCTTTTGTTCTGGCAGAGGATGGGCTGCCGATCTCATCCACGCGCATCAAGAACGGTGAGATCGATCTGCATGGAAGGTTGATAAGTTGATAAACGATCACGACAAAGGTGATCCGATGACTGAGATATCCAGCATGATCATCACGCATACGAAAGCGAGCATCGAGGATATTGAACATGCGTGGCACGGCACGGTCGGGGACATGCTGCACAGGCTGCACTCGCATGAACTGGTGGTCGAGTGTGCCGTGCTGATGACGTGCAACCGTGTCGAGGTGTATGTGGTCTCGCCGAAGGGTAGCAGGGTCTTGTTCGATTATGCAAAGAAGATGGGCGTTCCAGAACGGATCGTCGAGTTCAATGACCACGAAGAGTCGCTGATACATCTGATGAAGGTCGCATGTGGGCTCGAATCGATGATCGTTGGCGAGGATCAGATACTCGGGCAGATCAAGGAACTGTACCATACCGCCCGGCAGGAAGGCGTCACAGGAAAGGTGCTGGATACCGCTTTTGAGAAGGCGATCCACGTTGGGAAGAGGGTGCGGTCAGAGACGCGGATCAACAAGGGCTCGGTATCCATCGGATCGGCGGCAGTCGATCTCGCAGAGGACGTGCTTGGCACGCTTGAGGGGAAAACGGTTGTAATCATCGGCGCAGGCACGATGGGGAC
>JAUWCK010000152.1 GCA_030609345.1 Methanosarcinales archaeon
AGGGACGTGCGTCCGGGCGAGGTGCTGGTGATCGATGGCGACCAGATAGAGAGCCACCAGATATGCAAACCAGGAAACACGGCGCACTGCGTCTTCGAGTACGTCTATTTTGCGCGCCCTGATTCTGTGATCGATGGTAGACTCGTCTACGATGTCAGGTTAAAGATCGGGGAGTGTCTGGCAGCTGAGCACCCGGTGGACGCGGACATGATATCGCCGGTACCGGATTCCGGCATCACTTCGGCAATCGGATACTCCAAGAAATCCGGCACCGAGTATATCGAGGCTCTGATGAAGAACCGGTATGTCGGGCGCACATTCATCATGCCGTCTGATGCGGTGCGGAAGAAAGCGGTTCAACTGAAACTGAATGTGATCAAGCCGAATGTCAATGGGAGGAGGGTTGTTCTGCTCGACGACAGTATCGTGCGCGGGAACACGTCGCGGAGGATCGTTGACCTGGTGCAGAGAGCAGGCGCATCCGAGGTGCATGTCAGGGTCGGAAGCCCGCCGATCATATCTCCGTGCTATCTCGGCATCGATATGCCCACGAGGGAGGAGTTGATCGCGTCGCAGAAGAGCGTACCAGAGATAAAAGCCGCGATCCATGCAGATACGCTCGGGTACCTGAGCGTCGAGGGGCTGGTCGAAGCGGTAGGCATTCCTGCGAGCGATCTCTGTCTCGGATGCCTCACAGGCACGTATCCGGTTGGGATACCGGGCGAGCAGTGTGTGCTCAGGCAGCTCCGGCTGGAAGAGTTTGATTAATCAGCATCCGGGAAGTCCTCATCCCCCTCAGATGGGGTGGGTCTCATAAAAGTGGCGAGCACGGTTAGTGTCTCCGAACGAACCCGCTCACTTCTGCTATGGGTGTAATTCTCCAGCATCTTTCGGTGGTCCCGCGAAAGGTTACAGTATGAAAGTACACTGTAAATGCGAGTGATGGCGATCTCTTCTGACTGTTGCGCCTTTGATTTCCTTGTGCATTTCTTGCAGATGTGGGCTGCGTGCCCTTTGCCAGAGAATTTCTCGTTTGGCAGTATCTTTCTGCATACCTTACAGAAATATCCGCGATATCGTTTCTTCTTTACCATCGTTGCACCCTCTGTAACTCAGAGTCTTTTAATTTCGTCTGGGTGGATCTGGGTTATGGGGCACTCTCGATTTGCTCCGAAAATAGGGGGCACATTTTCATGCTCATGGGTGAGCCGGAGGGTCATGGATGCTTCCAGTGATATCGCCATGCCCTTAGATTCTGCCGCAGAGTGCGCAGAGCCACGCAGAGGGCTGAAAACGGTCTCGAAACTCTGCGTTCGGCATTCGGCGATACTTCGTATTCCGCGGTGATAAATCACTTGATTTTCAGACAGTGTCACGTTCAAGGAAGGAGTTGTCCGATTTCCATACGTACGGTTGAACAAGCGATGTTTTTATTAGGACTTGTTGCAAAGCACCAGTGAATAGATACTATGCCCTATTAAAAACTGGTTCGAACCTTTCGGGAATCGGGGAGAATTAATAGGAGGAAAAGTAAATGAATATCCGAACAAAATTTCTTGCCGTCATGGTCTCGCTTGTTTTGATTACAGGCATGGCTGCCATCCTGATCGGTAGAACCGTTTCAACGAGTATCATTGAAGAACAGGTCAGCAATAATTTAGAGACGACCGCACAATCAAGAGCGAACCATATCGGGACGGTTTTGGGTGAGTATGACCAGGAGACTGCGCTGCTGTCAGTAGAGGGTGCTTTCAGGGACGTAGTAGATAAAAACAAAAATCACACCTGGGGTATATGGATTGCCAATCTGAGAATAGATAGTGTGATACAGGCGCATGAAGCTATTTCGGGGATTCGGGTTATGGATAAAAATGGTACCGTGGTTGTTTCCAGTCATGCGGATACCAAAAGCGATGAAAATGTGAGTGAACTCTTCCGGATAGAGAATGGAAAAATTTGCGTTGTAAACCCCAGTACCTCGGTATCCACTGGCGATGATATCATACGTGTAGCAACGCCGATCCTGGTGGATGGCGAATTCGCAGGGGTTATTTTCGTAGACTTTGACGCGGAAAAAATATTTAAAATAGCAACCGACAGAACGGGTCTTGGAGAGACCGGGGAGATATACATTCTGAACAGGGATGGCTACATGATAACCCCGTCGAGATTTATTAATGACACACCTCCGAAACAAGATGTTGATCCGGAGCATTTTGACAGCATATCAGCAGCAGCATTATACACGAATTATCGTGGTGTGAATGTTCTCCGGGCTTACGCACCCATACCTGCGATGGACTGGTGCCTGGTTGCAGAGATCGATGAAGGGGAAGCGTTCGCATCGGTCGCCCAATTAACTGCTACGATGTTTTTGGTCTTTATAGGTCTTTTACTCCTGGGCATATTGATCTGCATCCGGGTATCAAGAACGATAGCAGACCCGATTGTGAAGTTGCATCGTGGCACTGATGAGATAATGAAAGGGAACCTGGATTACAAAGTCGGTACCGGAACAGAGGACGAGGTCGGGGAACTTTCAAGGGCGTTTGATGCGATGACGTCCAACCTGAAAGAATCCGGAAAGGAACTTGCAGAGTACAGTAAAGGTCTTGAGAAGAAGGTGGAAGAGAGAACTGTGAGACTGGATGAGCTGCTTGAGGAACAGAAAGCCCTGCTCTCGACCATTCCGGCATTCGTCTACTTCAAGGACAGGAATGGCAATTATATTGCAGCAAACAAGGCGTTTGCCGATAAGACCGGAACTTCTGTAGATGAAATAGCAGGTAAAACAGATTATGATTTCTTCCAAAAGGCGCAGGCGGACGCTCACCGAGCGCATGACCATGAAGTGATGGAATCCGGCGAACCGAAATACGATATCGAGGAACTTGTCACCGAAGCAGACGGTGGGTTTACGTGGACTTCCACAAGCAAAACCCCTTTCTTTGATGCAGGTGGCGATGTCATCGGCATGGTCGGGATGACACTCGACATCACCGAGCACAAGAAGACGGAAGACCGGATAAAAGCAGCCTTGAAGGAGAAAGAGGTGATGCTTCGGGAGATACATCACCGGGTAAAGAACAATCTCCAGGTCGTTTCGAGCCTCCTTAATATGCAGGCGCGAAATGCTACAGATGAAAAAACGAAGGGGATACTCTCCGAATCGAGGGACCGGGTAATGACCATGTCTCTGATCCATTCCCAACTGTACGAGGGTAGCGACCTTGCAGAGATAAATATGAAGGAGTTTGTGGACCGGTTGCTCGGGCAGCTCCAGAGTTATCAGGTCGGGGATACGAGAATTACGCGTGTTGTCCGGGTGGATGATTACCCATTGCCGATATCGGTTGCAGTGCCTGTCGGGTTGATCATCAATGAACTGCTTTCAAACGCGCTGAAACATGCTTTCGAGGGGAGGGACGAAGGGAAGATCGAGGTCAGTCTCACCGCATCGGAAGGAGGCAGGATCCATCTGACTGTGAGCGATGACGGCGCTGGACTGCCTCCGGGATTCGATATCAATGAGTCAAAGACGCTTGGTCTCCGTCTCGTAAAGATCCTCACTGAAGACCAGTTGCAAGGAACCCTGGAGGTCACGAGCTATGGCGGAGCAACCTTTAAGATGGAGTTTGGCATCATTGATGACTGATGGTTTGCTACGAAGAGATGTGTGAAGAGCGGTATTCTACAATCAACTTATGTGCTAGTCATGCCGCATCACCACCCACAGAAAGGGTTATATGAAGTTCGTGAATTCTGTTATAGGAAGATGCAGGAGGTAAGATGGACGAATCCATATCATTACGGGAACTTGTTGACGTTGATATAGTTCAAGCCATCCAAGATAGCTTTGCAAAGACCGTTGGGGTCTCTTCTGTAATTTTTTTGCCAGACGGCGATGCTTTAACGCGTTTTAGCAATCC
>JAUWCK010000168.1 GCA_030609345.1 Methanosarcinales archaeon
CATCTCGCCTGATGCGCACGCTCCGAGCACTGCAAGCGTCGGCACAAGATCAGGCGTCTTACCGACATCGACTGTGACGCCGTGCAGATCGCTTCTCGTAATCGTTACCTCGCCCTTCTCCTGATCCCATGCGATGTCCGCGCCCATCTCCTTTAGAATCGGGATGATCGCGGAATCGCCCTGTGCCGATCGGTACAGATTCCGGATTGTGACGTGTTCGCCAACAAGCGCACCAGCGGCAAGCAGGTAGGAGGACGAGGAGAAATCCCCGGGTACCGTGTATCTCTTGAGATCAAATCTCTGACCGCCCTTTATCAGGAACCCTGAATCGCTCTCCCTGACAACGATCCCTGCCTCGCGCAGCACCTCAAGCGTGACATCGACATAAGGTCTCGACTTCAGTTCGCCCTCGATCTCGATCGTGGAGTCCTCCTCTGCAAGCGGACATGCGATCAGGAGTGCTGATACGAACTGCGAACTTATGGAGCCGCTGATCCGTGTTCTTCCGCCCACAAGCGGTCCCTGCACGACAATCGGAGCGGTACCATCTCCCTTTGTCGAGAATGCGTCCGCACCGAGATCAGAGAGCGCCTGCAGAAGCGGGGTATTCGGGCGCGTCCTGATGGATGCGTCGCCTGTCAGCACACTTCTACCCTGCGCAAGCGATGTTATCGCTGTAAAGAACCGGAGCGTCGTTCCTGAGTTTAAGACGTCGATCACGTTATCAGGCACCATCGGGCGCGGAACACCTCGCACGAGAAGCCGGTTATCCGAGATGGTCACCTCAGCGCCGATAGCCCTTGATGCTGCTATTGTTGCTTTCGTGTCTGCTGATAACAGCGGGTACGCGATCTCGGACTCGGTGGACAACGATGCGATTGCGATCGCCCGGTGGGTGTAGCTCTTGGATGGCGGCGCAGGAATCGTGCCTGCGATCTCTGACCTGTCGACCAAGACGTTCATGGGGTACTTCAGCCGCAAATGTTGATAAGCGTTTCATGAAATTTATGGCACTACCAGATAATACTACCAAACAACCCCTGTGATCCTCGCCACATTCACTGCCGCATCCTCGGTAAGCCCTGTCCCGAGAATCGTATATCGCTCGGGACGGATCTCTGATGCATGAACCAGCGCGTCGATGATGCACCTGTCAGGAATCCCAAGTTCCGCAGCAGTCGTTGGCGCACCGATCGTTCGCAGCGCATCCCTGATCTGCTGCCAGTTTCCGCCATGCAGGTACATCATCATGATCGTTCCGACGCCGCACTGCTCACCGTGCAGGGCTGGCTCTGGCGCGATCCTGTCCAGTGCGTGGCTGAACTTATGCTCTGATCCGGATGCCGGCATGGACGAGCCAGCGATGCTCATCGCAACGCCGCTTGAGACAAGCGCCTTGATAACAAGCCTCGCAGACTCCTCAAGTTCCGGTTTGATCGTCTCTGCCGCATCCATCACGATCTGCGCAGTCATCCTGGACAATGTGGCAGCATACTCGCTGTACGGCGCGTTTCTGAGCCGGTGCGCAAGCTCCCAGTCGAGAACCGCTGTGTAGTTCGAGACGAGGTCGCCGCATCCGGATGCAAGGAACCGATGCGGGGCACGGGCGATGATCTCGGTGTCCGCAATGATCCCGAGCGGCGCCTGTGCCGGGACTGACACGGTGTCGCCATCGCGGGCGATCGATGCACGCATCGATGCGATGCCGTCGTGCGATGCCGCTGTCGGCACGCTCAGAAACGGGATGTCGAGCATCGTCGATGCGAGTTTCGCGACATCGATCACTGTGCCGCCGCCGACTCCAACGAGGAAGGAGGCGTTCTCTGCCGCGGTTATTACACTGTCAATATTCTCCTGATCAGCGTTCGTGACGATCGAGATATCTGTGGAGAATCCATCGTTGCTGAGTATGTCTGCTACAGCGTCGCCAGCGATCTCTCGCGTCTTTCTGCCTGTTACGACAATGGCATGGCGCCCGAGTTTGAGTTCGGTGCACATGCGGGCGGTGTCGGCTATGATGCCGTGCCCGATCGCGATGCTGCGCGGGAGTTGCATCCATTTCTGTGATTTTGAGGTCATGGGGGTTTAATGTGGGGTTTTAACAATTATCTTTAAATTTTTGTGATTATGCGATGTTGCGGCTGGAGGTCGCAATTCGGTTGAGCAAAGTGAACCAAATATATCATGTTGTATGATGCTGACATTCCTCCAACCTCTGCAAATATTTTTATCATAAATTTAGCACCTTCGTCATCTTTAAAACTAAATTCCTAGTGGATGACGTGATTAATGAAGCTCCTTCTTTTTTTGCACTTCCTCCAAAGCGACTTATTGCTTCATCGCTGGAGAAAATCAAGATGGGGGGAGAACTCCCAAAATGACGTTTTATCTCACGAATCATCCGCACACCTGCGTCTGGCTCTGAACCTCTTTCAATGTCAGAAATGACAAGGGTATATTCTTCATTAGACAAGTAATCCAAAGCCTGTTCTGTGTTAAATGCAAGATCAAATCCCACACCCTGTTGGAGGTACAGATCGATTATTGCCTCGTTGTTGGATGGATAATCATCAACCCATAAGACTTTTCTTTTGAATAGTGTTGGCTTCTTTTCTTTAGATGGTTCAGTAATTTCATGATCCTTCTGTAAATTTTGTAGCAACTGCACAATTTTGTCGAGCTTGCTACGATAGTGAATTTCCATGTCTTCTATGCGTTTTTGGTACTCGTTAAGAGTCTGAGCTCCCATGAACTCGATTGCGGGGCTGTCCGCAGGTTGGTCAACCTCAATTTTCTGGATAAAACTCCGTAACTTCTCCTCAAAGTCGGACGCACCTAAAATTGTGTCTTCGTACTTGATGACCCCATACTGGCTTATATCGAAGGGTAGTTTCTGCCCATCCTCGATCACCATAATTGTACCCTTCCTTAAGGTATGTCGGATTCCCAACTCATACCAAACATTTTCGTTGAAGTCTGTCAGGACTGCTAAAACCAAATCAGCATCTACGAGTTCTTTGAGAATGTCCTTAATAATGTTTAATGGCTGGGCCTTAGATCGACTACACGGGTAACCAAACTTTTCAATCGACGGCTTCACGAACTTTAAAAAAAAGTTATCCCAGTATGACTCCGTATGTTTCTCTGTCGTTTCTGAGAAAGGCATGATCACAAAACAACGCTTAGACATAAAATTCAACCCTCATTTATTTTTCGGTAGTCAATGGTTTCGTCCAACTTCTCGCAGCAGTGCCTGGAAGTCTGCCTGTTGAAAATGTTCGTCTGTCGCCAGTGCATAAGCAGTATCAATAAAAAGCGATTCGCATTCATATTACTTATGTTCTTTTCCCGCTTGGAAACACCGTACAGATAATGGTCATGCTCTTCTGACCAATCTTCTGGTCCTTCAACCGTCCCAGCATACTTGCTGAGTACATCCCATGCGTTTTGCTCATCTGGTCGTCTCACGATCTTTCGCCCATCCACAGTTCTTTATCGAGTTCACTCAAGCATGTCGCCTCTATTTTTTCAGAATCCATGCGGGAAGTACAATCCGGAAGATCGATCAGCGAGTCGTGATAGCTTTCGCACACCATCATCACCCCAGCCCCTGCAG
>JAUWCK010000021.1 GCA_030609345.1 Methanosarcinales archaeon
AGGTCAGCAAGTTCCGGTTGATCCCTATTACATCATAATAAAGCTTCCAGGCGAGGCGAAGGAAGAATTCGTCCTGATGAGGTCAGTAACACCAATAAAGAAGGACAACATGGTTGCATGGCTCGCTGCCCGTTCGGATGAGGATCATTACGGAGACCTACTGCTCTACAAATTCCCCAAAGAGAAACTGGTATACGGTCCCCTGCAGATCGAGGCGAAGTTCGATCAGGATGCTGTGATCTCACAACAATTAACACTCTGGTCACAACAGGGATCCAGGGTGACAAGAGGGAACCTGCTGGTGATACCGATTGAGGATTCGATCCTGTACATAGAGCCGCTCTACATACAGGCAGAGACCGGGCAGCTGCCCGAACTCAAACGAGTGCTGGTCTCAGACGGCGAGAGGGTGGTGATGGAGGAAGACTTTGACAAGGCACTTGTTGCACTCTTCGGTGAAACCGGACCGGTTACGGTGGAGGTGGGTGTATACGAAGGGGAGAAGTCAACTGAGATACTGATAACAGAAGCGCAGATGTATTATGATGCGATTCTCGATTCCATGGGCACGAACTGGACAGCATTCGGGGAGAACTTTGATAAGTTGGGCGAGGTTCTCGGAGAGCTGGGATCGGATTGATCAACGTGTTTCTGGGATTTACGCTAACGACTCCTGCGGTTTGAATCGAATTCCACCATCTGCTCGATCAGTTGTTCTGGTCAATGTTTCACACCAACTAGCTCATCTTCAGTAAAAAATTTAATATTTCTGATCCGTTCTGATCTAAAGTGTGGATAAGATACTTGGTGCTTGTTTAACTAACCACAAGATTACACAGATTTTCACGAGAAAGTATGGAGAAGTAAGATATAAAATGTAAAACTAACCAATGTCCCATGTCTAATACCACACTCTTGTGTTAATCTCGTGAAATTCGTGGTTTTTTTTCGCCGCATCCAAACACATGCCGTATTTATTTTAAGTTCCCTAACGAACCGGTGGACGCGACATGAGATGAAGGTCACGCATACCCGTACTCCAGATATGTGAGATCCAGTTCCCGCTTTAACCCTGCGAGGAACAATCCATACGTCTCATGCGAAAAATCGAGCCACCCGGAGTCCTGGGAGATCATCGCCTCAAACTCCTTCTCTGACTCGGTTTCCCCTTTGACGCCGAGATCTTGTACATCATCCCAGTATTTTTCGAGGTATTCAAAGAGCGAGGTCTCTGCAAAGGACTTTGGTACAACAGGCGAATATGTCGCAATCTCATCCATCAACTCCTGCTCTCTTGAATGCTCTTCTTCTGTGATTCCAGATTGCTCGATTGCCTGCTGCCTCGCCTTCTCATCGATCGCGCGTTTCTCACCCGGACCAAGGAACAGATGCCCGTGGCGCTCCACGTGCTCTGTATACATCGCGTTCTGGATCAGTTCGTGTTCGAGCACAAAGTGGAGCATTCTATCGGTTGCTTGCTCGATGTAGGACTGGCTGACTACGATTATTGAGAACCAGCCGATTTTAAAGAAGAATCGTCTGTTCATAGCGATCGTGTAATCGAGAACGCTCGGGCGCTGCATGAATATCGACGGCGAGAACGCAACTGCATTCGACGACAGCATCAGGATGCCCTGCAATCGGTCATCTCCGACCATTCGCCCCATCCGTGCACGGACGTCTCCTGAGATGACATCGTACATCGACGGCGGGTCTCTTTCGTACCCTTTGCATCGTTCGAGCAGCTCCTTTATCCGGGACGGCTCGAGTTTTCTCATCGAGACTGCGATCTCGGATGCGATCGATACGATCCACTGCCGGTAATTCTGCTCGAACAGTTCTCTCTCGTTCATCGACATGTATTGCGATATGGTGTGGGGTGGGTAATGAAGATACCGCAGATTTGCATCTACTCGGTGTTGTGATGTCAAGCAGCGCGATCGGGGCTATGAGGGGATTGCAAGGATTGGTGCGATGCTGCTGGTGGCTGTGGCGTGGTGATGGTTTTATTTGGGCTCGTCGCCATTCTTGTTTGTATGCAGGACATGGGCGGGAATGAGAAATCCACAGGACTTGCTGGGCGCATACATGAGCGCATACGCGATTGGGGGTTCCGCCATCCATGGATCGCACGTCCATTTTGGTATTCCACCCTTCTGGTGGCTGTTCTGGGGGTTTGCCACTGGGAATTCAATTATTTCGATCTCTACCACACCGACGCTGATAGCGCCAGATACGTGCTCAGCGCAATGGTTCAGGCGCAGGCGGCAATCATTGCCATCGTTATAACGCTGACCCTGATCGCGGTTCAACTCACCGCTTCTGCGTATTCACCGCGAGTAATCCATGTTTTCAAGAAGAATCCGGATATGTGGATACTTCTGGTGATTTATGGGGTATCGATGTTATACGGACTCATTGTATTGAAGATAGTTGAGGAAGTTGTCAGTCAGGGTATTATCTGGTCTCGTGGATTTGTTTCCCTTTCTTTTGAGCATATTGTTTCACTGGCGTACTGGTTGGAGGCATTTACGCTTGTTGCGCTCATGTTATACCTGCTGAATATTATTGATCTTTTAAAACCAGAAAATATTATAAAAAAGTTAGCAATTGAAATCACCAAAGATAATATTTTAAATGCAGAAGCAGATGCGAAAGATGATCCAATTCAGCCAATTGTGGATATAATTCACGGTTCAGTCATGAAATATGATATTGCAACAACAAGAATTGGTTTAAAGGCGGTAACGAACCAAGTGATCGAAATTATCGATCCAGATAGTCAAGAAGAGATTTCAAAGAGTTTTTGTAATCATTTTAACTTGATCGGTAAATCGACTGTACGCAATACGGATGAAGAATCAACGGGAGAGGTTATTCAAAATTTAGGTCGTTTTGGGAAATCGACGGCGGAAAATGGACTTAAAGATGCGGCATTGAAAGTAGTAGAGTCTCTTTGGGATGTTGGAGAAATTGTCGCAGAAAAAGGATTTGACGATGCAACATCGAAAGTAGCAGAATCCCTCAAAGATGTTGGAATATCTGCTGCAGAGAAGGGGAGTAAATTTGAAAATGTGGCAACACAAGTAGCAGTGTCGCTTGGAACTGTTGGAAGAATCACTGCAAAAAAAGAACTTGAAAATGCGATATCGCAAGTAGTAGAGTCTCTTAGTAGCGTTGGATGGTCTGCCGCAAAGAACCGACTTAATGATACAATGTTTAGTGTAGCGTTGTCTCTTGGATATGTTGGAATATCTGCTGCAGAAAGGGGGAGTGAATTTGAACATATAGTAATACATGTAGCAATGCGCCTTCAACGTGTTTGTGCCTATGAATATAACTATGAATATAAAAATGAAAATGTGCTACTTAGAGTAGCATCGTCTCTTGGGGATGTTGGAGTGTCTGCTGCAGAGAACAGACTTAATGATGCAACATCAGAGGTAGTACGGGCTCTTGGATTTATTGGAGTGTCTGCCGCAGAAGAAGGTAAAGGATTTGAGCATGTGGTTCGGTGTGCGGTAGTATCTCTTGTAGGTGTTGGAACAACTGCCATAGAAAAAGAAGAGCTTAAATATGCAATATCGGAAGCAGCGCAGTCTCTCGCGGAGTTAACAATTTCAAGCGAGGAAATTGTTAAAAATACTATTCAAGAATTAAAACAAGAAGAACCAGATCGTGGCTTCTTCCAAAAACCCATGGAGCTCTACGAACGACAAATACGACAAGATCGTGACTCCTTCCAAAAATTCATGGATCTCTACGAACAACGACTTGAGGAATTACGAGGACTACGAACCCGAAAACCAAATTAACCGTGTCACAACAAATAAACCAGAGAACCATTGGCATCATAAAAAGCGGGCGGGTTCGGAATCATAACCTCCTGTATTAATAAATAATTTTACCATCTATCTCCAATATCCTTTCTCAGATCAGATGGTTTCGCATAATAATATCCCTGTCTGTAATCAAAGTCAGAATAATCGCCGGGGCGTTCGCTTTGTATATACCGTAAGCCCGATCTAAGTTCACTTCTCCGTTCTTGATCTTCTTCACTGTCTATAACCGATCTCCAGATTGTGTCAAATTCTTCGTCACTCAAATATGGATAATCATCTCTGTTCTTGCGGTACGATTCTTCTTCCCAACTTTCCATGTAAGCGTCTATCTCATCTTGAGTGCGAAAAGTGTACACGTAATTGCTGTAAATCACCTTTGGGACGGTCGGCTCTATGTAAATATATCCATCTGGCGTGTCACACGCTAACCACGCGTGATCACAATCGGCGAACGGGATATGTCCCCCATCCAGTGTGCCTATCACCAATAGTGTTTTAACCCCCCTCTTCTGCAGCATGTTCCACAGATAAATAGCCATGTCGTTGCAATCAGTCTCACCCTCTATGTATACAAGCGAATCTTTGTATTCACTGCACACATCCATGATGGCTTCCTCAGCCGCATCCGCATCGTAGTTTATGTATATGGGACTATCACGTTCAGATTTTTGTAGATTGTGTTCAGGGCGTACAGGGGTTGTTGTCGGAATCGGTTGTGTTGTACTGTGATCAGAACTCGAAGGGCGTTGCGTTTGTGGGATATGTGGCTGTTCTGTCACTGTGGCGCCGTCATCGGAAAACAAGAGAACAAATCCGACCACTCCAAATCCAATCGCCGCTACTACCACTATAAGTATAACAATCCATCCAATTGTCTTTGCAAGATTATCATCAGTTATCAGTCATCGCCCCCATCAGTTTTGTTGTCCCATGTACAAGAATATGGCGGTATCGGATTTATGTATTTCTATCCGAGAGAGAGGTTTACAGCAGTGCGATCCTTACTAATTAAACCGTGACCCCACAGAACCCGACGCCAAACACATCCAGCCCATCCACCTCGCCCGCGGCGTGACAGCGCAGGATGCCGAAGGGCGTCGATATCCGACAGTCGTGAGCCGACGGAGATCGGCATACTATAATCGGTGTGGATGAAATGTTTGGATACTGTCAAACATATCCGAATCTTATATTTCATCGAGACTCACGAATTCTTCTCCACGAAGGATTTTTCGCTGCCGTTCTACAAAATCCTCGTCATAATCAGAGTGCCCCAGCGTTGCCGACGCACCCGAAACCGCCCCCTTCTGCATCACACCCTGCATTCGCACCCCCTCTCTCTCAAAATTTGGACCTGTTCCTCGTAAGAAGCAACGAATTCGGTCTGCACGGATTCCCCTGTCGCAAGTTCCGGATCCATGGGCGTATGGTGCTTATATCCTCTCGCTGCCATCTCTGTAACCAGTTCCTCATGCCGGAGGTACAGCGCCTTAAGCCGCCCCCTCCACCGCAGGATCTCAGGATGGTTCGAATACGCTTTCTTGTTGTTGGTTATTATCGACCACACGGCATGAATCTCCCTGTGCTCGCCGAGCAGATGATTGCGGCACATCCGGTCAGGGGGCACGTCCCATATCCTCATACGGATTCCCCTTTGCCGATTTTCCGGTATTTACAACGCAGATTCATGATTACCAGCACCTTTTCACCCCTTATACTCCCCTCCTGCCACCTCACGTATCCGGTCCGCAGTCTTCGGTCCGACCAGTTCCACCTCCATTAGTTCCTCCCGGCTCGCGCTCATCACCGCGGCAACCGTCCCGAAGTGCTTGAGCAGATTCTTCGCAACGACGGGACCGATATTTGAGATTGCGGAGACGACATACTCCTGCTGCTGCGGAAGCATCATCGCAGACCGTTTGCCGTGCATCACGACCTCACGCCCGTGATCCTGCTGCTCTCTTCTCGCAATCGCTGCGATCATCAGCGCGGTATCCGTGGCGTCCTTGCTCATGAGGATCGGCACGCCAAAATCGATCGCTATAGCAGTGAGTGCGCCACGCACAGCATTCGGATGGATCTGTCTCTGCCCGTAAAGATCGTCCCCCTCGATGATCAACACAGGTTTGTCGAACGTCCGTGCAAGATCCGAGATCTGCCCGAACAACTCACGCCGTCCGCTGATCAGCGAACTGATAAAATCGCTTGTCGTCTTCCGCTCGACACAGACACGATCGCTCAGGAGGTAGTCCCCGATCTCAAGCGTCCGCATTGCCACCTCAACCCCTGCCGCCTCAATGATCTGCGATACGCCAGACCGAATCTCCCTGTGGTCGATGTATGCGACCAGACCCTCATCCGAAAACTCTGCCAGTTGCTTCTGCTCGATTGCGGGCTCCCGGATCGGTCTCGACATCGACATCGACTTCGACCGCGATCCGCTCATATTCGTGATCGTTGCGAGCATCTTCGTCTCTTTGCGTGTGCTGATCCAGTATGCCGCCTCATCCCGCGATCCTTTCGCAATCAAAACAACGATCCTCCCTGCACGTTTCCTGCCGGTCCTCCCTTTCCGCTGGATCGTGCGGATCTCTGACGGAACCGGCTCATAGAAGAGGACAAGGTCTGTCGATGGGATATCAAGCCCTTCCTCTGCAACCGATGTCGCCACGAGTGTGTTGTACTCTCCTGACCTGAATTTTCTGATGATCTCGGTCTGCTGCTTCTGGGTCAAGCCCTTATCCTTGTATTTGCTTGCCTGCCCGACGAACCTTACCGCAGAAACCCCGTCCACCTCAGAAAGTGCCTTTGTCACCATCTCCGCGCTGTCCCGGAAGTTTGTAAAGACAATCACCCTCGAATCAAGGTTGCCTCTCAGTTGATCTGCCACAATCCTCCGAACCGCATCCAGTTTCGGATGCTCCTCGTCACACGAGTCAAGCATCGCTATCGCCGCACGCATATTAGGATCCATGGCAAGACGCTTTGCTGCCTTGCTCCCGCTTTTCGATCTGGCTTCCACATTCAGGCGGTCGAAGTAGCGTAGAAGCGCCTCCACCCCTTGCGTCTCCCCGAGTTCGATCGCATGGCTGATCTTGAAGATCTCGGCAAGAACCGAGATTGCGGAGAATGTGCCCCTGTCGCCCCCTCCGGCGACCTCTGCATGGAGTTTGCTCTGTAAGTCGAGTAGTTCCCGCTTCGATGAATCCGGTGAGACATCAAAACCAAGATCATTCAGTTTCGAGCACGATCCAAGAAGCACCTTCTCAAGCACCGATTTTAACTCCTTGATCCTGGAAGGTATATCGACACGTACCCACTCGATCTCCCGGTCATGGATGTACGGGATCACATCGGAATCGGTCTCGCTTTTTACCTCCACGCACTCGATATGGAGATTCTCGCAGACATCAGCGATCGTCTCCGGATTGCTTCCCGGACTTGCGGTTATGCCGAGAACGAGCCGCGACTTTGCATCCGCACCGACATCCTCGAAATACTGCTTCGCAATGTAGACGTAAGCGTATCTGCCGACTGCACGGTGCGCCTCATCGAATGTGATATGCACCACGTCACGAAGATCGATGCGCCTTGCACGAAGATCATTCTCGATGACCTGCGGCGTAGAGACGATGACCTGCGAGTCTTTCCAGAGTTCCGCCCGCTTTTCAGGCGGGATGCTTCCTGTAAACGTTGCAACCGTGCATCCAGGAAGCGCCTGACTGAAAAAATTGGAATGCTGCTCCACAAGCGGCTTTGTCGGCGAAAGGATCAGTACCTTGCCCCCGAGATCGTTCAGCCGTGCTGCGATCACCATGAGCGCAACGATCGTCTTTCCAAGCCCTGTCGGCAGCACAGCCAGGCACGAACTTTTCAGCGCAGATGAAGCGACAGAGAGCTGGTACAGCCGCTGCTCGATCATATCCTTCCGGATCAGCGGATGCGAGATGTACCTGCCCATAGTAATAACGTTGTAATCCCTCGCTTATAGATATGCGGCATAAGACACTGCTATCAGCGGGAGGAAGTCACGCTACCCACGACCGCTGAAAGAAAACTTAAATATTAGCACTGAAATACTAATGCGTTTTCCTGACTCTGCTTGAGCGAACATTTATGTGACGACTGACGAAGAGTTCTACAATGAGTGATGAAACGAACGATGACCTGCTCGGCGGAATCGAGATCGAGTCCACAAAGGATCTTGAGGTTCCACCGCTATTGATCGATCAGGTGATCGGGCAGGAACAGGCAAGTGAGATTATCAAGAAGGCAGCGCAGCAGCGAAGGCATGTGATGCTGATCGGGACTCCCGGCACTGGTAAGTCTATGCTGGCCCAGGCGATGGCTGAACTTCTCCCAAAAGAGGAATTAAAGGACGTACTCATCTATCATAATCCGGAGGATGCGAACAACCCAAGAATTCGGGAGGTAAGGGCTGGGAAAGGAGTACAGATCATCAACGCCCATAAAATGGAAGCTCATCGGAAAGCACAGTTAAAAAACACAATCCTGATGATCGTCGGCTTTGCGATCCTTCTTTATGCCGCATCTCTCGGCGGCATGGCTCTGTTATGGGGGATTCTCGCTGTTCTATTGATTATGGTCATCGGCAGGCAGTTTGTGCAGGGCGATAAAGCAATCATACCAAAACTGATCGTGAACAATGCAAATAAGGACACGGCGCCGTTCGTGGACGCTACCGGCGCACATTCAGGCGCATTATTAGGCGATGTCCGTCACGACCCGTTCCAGTCGGGCGGACTCGAGACGCCGTCCCATGACCGGGTTGAGGCAGGAGACATCCACAAAGCGCACAAAGGGGTTCTATTCATCGATGAGATCAATATCCTGCGCCCGGAATCCCAGCAGAGTCTACTCACAGCACTGCAGGAGAGGGAGTATGCAATCACAGGGCAGTCCGAACGCAGCTCAGGCGCACTCGTCAAGACGTATCCGGTGCCATGCAGTTTTATCATGGTTGCGGCAGGTAATCTGGATGCCGTAGAGAATATGCATCCGGCATTGCGCTCCCGCATCAGGGGATATGGCTATGAGATTTATATGCGCGATTCGATGGACGATACTCCGGAAAACCGGAGGAAGATCGTTCGATTCGTTGCGCAAGAGGTTGAGAAGGACGGGAAGATTCCGCACTTCAATAAGAGTGCTGTGCAGGAAGTTTTACGGGAGGCAAGGAGACGGGCTGGAAGAAAAGGTCATCTTACGCTGAAATTACGCGATCTCGGCGGTCTTGTCAGGGTGGCAGGCGATGTCGCCCATGCAGCGGGCGCGCAAGAGGTGACCGCATCACATGTTCTTACTGCAAAGCAGATGTCAAGATCGGTTGAACAGCAGCTTGCAGACCAGTACCTGGAGCAGCGCATGGACTACAGGATGTACCACAAGAAGGGCGCGGAGATCGGCAGGGTGAACGGGCTTGCCATCATGGGCGGCGATTCCGGGATCGTTCTCCCGATCATGGCAGAGGTAACTCCAGCACTGTCCAAGAACGAGGGAAAGCTGATCGCGACAGGAATGCTCAAGGATATCGCAAAAGAAGCCGTCCAGAATGTGTCAGCACTCATCAAAAAGATTACAGGTAGGGATACCACGAACGTGGACATCCATGTCCAGTTCATCGGCACTTACGAGGGCGTGGAAGGCGATAGCGCATCGATCTCCATTGCAACCGCGGTGATATCGGCATTCGAAGGCATCCCGATCGACCAGTCCATCGCAATGACGGGCTCGCTCTCTGTGAGGGGTGATGTGCTGCCGGTCGGAGGCGTCACATACAAGATCGAAGCTGCGGCGCAGGCTGGCATCACGACTGTGATCATACCGAAAGCGAACGAAGACGATGTCCTGATTGAGGATAAGTACCGGGAGATGGTAAAGATCGTTCCGGTTTCAAAGATCAGCGAGGTGCTTGAACTCAGTCTGGTTGGACAGGAGAAGGACAGCTTGCTTGAGACGATCAAGCGGTTCTCGAAGAAGGTGAGCATCCCTATCCCTGATATCAACCTGCCAGCCCCCTCTTATGGCGCTGGCTCTTCGCGATGAACAGTATAGGCTATTTGACGTGAGATAATGG
>JAUWCK010000219.1 GCA_030609345.1 Methanosarcinales archaeon
CGCTATGGTGTAGGCATCGTCGCTCTTCGATTCTGCAAGCGAGTCCAGCAGCGACGCATCCATCGGCTCGTAAGCACAGGTATCCATCCCGCGGTTGATCGCATAGTCAGAGACGATGTTCGTTGCGAAATGCACGATATCTGCGTCCAGATACTGCCCGCTGAAGATGTCGGCATCGCTTAATTTCTCTGCCTCTGTGATCTCGCGGTAGCCCGCGATCAGGTCGTTTATGTGCGGCAGGTGTGCGATCTCGTGGCTCACGAGCAGTCTTGCGAGATCGTTCTGATCGCGGCTGGTCTTGATGTAGAGGTCGGCACGTCTGGATGCTGTGAAGACATAGATGTAGGAGGATGGGTCCGAATCACTGCTTTCGATGTATTTCAGTCTGATATCGTAATTGGAAACCAGTTTATCGATCAGTTCGCTTAACCCCACAAACATACTGCATGTTGCTGGCTCGCCATCTCTGGCACTCACACTCACGGTTTCACCCCGGCAGTTTTAATGATGCGAAGCACCTCGTGATCGAAGATGCGCGGGGCTATCAGGAATAATCCGATTCCGCCAGATGTTTTTAAGATCACGTTATCCTCTTGGGGCACTGTCTAAAAATCCAGTGATTTATCACCGCGGAGAACGCTGAGGGCGCAGAGTTTTAAAACCGATCCGATCCTCAGCGTTCTCCGCGTGCTCTGTGGTAAAAATTTATGCATATAGCGATTTCACTGGATTTTCTGATTGTGCCTCCTCTTGGTATCCTTGTTACGCCTATATGTAATATTTCTCTGCATCTCAAAAGTCGTGGTAATTTACCGCGAGCGTTCGCAAAGAGCCCTGCGCACAACCATTATAACGCAATAAGATTTTAGTTACATGATTGCCATTATCTTCTGAAAAAGGGAGAACCATGCTCACAAGCACATACATCCACATACCCCGCATCGGGAGTACGATCGAACACAGGATATGGTCATGCGGCATCAGGACATGGTCCGAGTTCGCAGAACACCAAGACGAGATACCCATATCCGCTGCAAAGAAGACAACCATCCTTGCAGGGATCGACGAGTCCGTGCAGCGCCTCAGTGCACGTGACGCTCGATTCTTTGCAGAATCGATCCCAAAATCCGAGCACTGGCGCGCATACAACGATTTTAAGGACAAAATTGCCTTTGTGGACATCGAGACCACTGGTCTCTCTCCGAACTATGCCCGCCTGACAGTTGTCGGGATATACGACGGTAAGAAGGCAAAGGCGTATGTGCGCGGGATCGACCTTGACGACATCGTCGATGAGTTTGCAAAATACGATTTTCTGGTGACGTATAACGGCGCACGTTTTGACCTGCCGTTCATCAAGCACGAGTACCCAGAGATCGAATTTGACCAGCTGCATACGGATCTGATGTATCCTCTGCGGCGCATCGGTTACGCGGGCGGGCTCAAGGCAATCGAACGGATGCTCGGGATCGCACGGAGCGAGGATACGACCGGGATCACAGGTTTTGATGCTGTCCGGCTCTGGCGCGAGTACGAACGCGGCAGTGCGGATGCGCTCGAACTGTTGCTAAGATACAACCGGGAAGACATAGTGAATCTTGAAACGATCATCGAACTTACGCATCCGAAGTTCGTTGAAGATGCATTTTCAGGCGGGGCTGCGGTCGGGGCTCGCTGACGGTGTGGGCGAATATGGGGCGGATGAGTGCTCGGTGGTAGCGGCGCAGCCATCTCTTGATGCTGATTTTAAGAGATCACGAATGCGCACGTTTGGACAAGTGACCTGAATTTGGCTATCATAGATTTTTCTGATTTGTTATCGGAAAGATTATAATACCATGGCAGAAAGTATAACAGGATCCATCGGTGGGTCAGATGGGTCAGATAAATCGAGGTGAGTACAATGGCTGTTGAAGACTTGATGAAGGAAGTTGTGACGCAACTTGAGAAGATGATCACCACCAAAACCATAGTCGGCGAACCTATCATCGCAGCAGGCAAAACCGTGATACCGATCAGCAAGGTATCCTTCGGATTCGGCAGTGCTGGCGGCGAGGGCAAGCGTGGTGAGGAAGGTGGTTTCGGTGGAGGCGGCGGCGGTGGCGCAAAGATCGAACCGGTCGCATTCCTCGTAATATCAGAGGAAGAGGTTAAACTGGTCGGCATGAAAGGAAAGGGTCTGGATATCGAAAAGATCATAGAAACCGTTCCCGAACTGGTTGAGAAAGTAAAATCCCTGAAAGGCAAGAAGAAGCCAGAGGAGTCCGCGGACGAGGATTGACACTTCCAAGGAGGCGGTACCCTGCACTCCATCCTTTTTATTTTTTTGCTGGCGGTCATAGTACTGCTGGCGCTTCTACTGTGGGTTCCGTTCACCTGCCGATTCGAACTGGCAGGCGGTGAGGGTGAAGAGACTGTGAAGAAGATCAAACTTGGGTGGCTGTTCATATCCCGCACCGTCGATACTGCTGCCGTCCCGAAACGAAAGCCACGCGAATACGTGAAGGTGCAAAAAGAAGAGAAGGCGGAAAAGGAGATGGATATCAGCCGTGCATTCGAACTGGTTCGCACGCTGCACCGTCCCGCAATCACGCTTGTAAGGCGGATGGTGCGCAGCATCAGGATCAGGGAACTCTCCTGCAATGCGACGTTCGGGCTTTCAGATCCCGCAGACACCGGAATGCTTACCGGGTTCTTGTATGCCGCCTCAGCCCCAATTGCCCGTTCTCCTGATGTCTCGATCCGTCTCGATCCGGTGTTCTGGGATCAGACATTCGGATACCGCGCCAGAGGTTCGATCGGCATCACGATTGGAAGACTGATCCTGCCGGTCATCATCTTCGGATGCAGCAGACCGGTCCGTGCTGAAATTGTGAGATATATCCGCGAGCGTTAGGTTAGATAAGAATATATAGTTACAGG
>JAUWCK010000181.1 GCA_030609345.1 Methanosarcinales archaeon
AAAGAAACAAAACAAAAAAAGGGCCGGAAAGCTCTTGTAGCACAAATGGTGCTATTGATCCTGATTATTTCATCGATCATACCCGCTGCTGCAGAGGCTGATCAAAGATACGGGGTACTTGTCATCGCACACGGAAGCCCGAGCGAGAACTGGTGCAGCCCTGTACGGGATGCGGTCGCTGAGGTAGATCTGCTATATCCGGTCGAACTCGGATTCCTTGAGTTTGTACCCAACGATACGATCAATGATGCTGTCAAGAGACTCGATGATGCCGGTGTCACAAAGATCATCGCAATACCGCTCTTTATTTCATCACACAGCAGCCATATTCAGGAGATCGAGTATGTGCTCGGGCTCAGGGACACGCTTCCGACGATGAGCGGGCACGTCGTTGTCGAAGGTGTGGAGATGGAGCGGTCCATCGTTCCAAAGGGCGATCGATATGCGATATCCCGTGTGCCAGTTGAGATTGGGGCTGACGGGGTTATGCGAGCGATGGAGTACCCGGGTGAAGAAGAGGAACTTGTACCGGTTGAGACCAATGCAGAGATCGTCCTGACCTGTGCAATGGATGACCACTGGCTTGTGGCAGGGATCGTGGCAGACCGCACTGCTGATCTGGTCGCGGATATGGAAGGCGAGACGCTCGTTCTTGTCGCACACGGAACTGATGAAGAGGATAACTTTGGCGGATGGGTGCACAGCACGTCATCACTTGCCGATCAGGCACGGTTGAAGCTTATGTTCTGGAGTGATTCGGCGGTTGAACTCGCAGGAACAGAGGCTGCATTTATCCACCACAACGAGACGCTTCACTCCGAATTCACGCTAGGGCCGATCGTTGAGAAGGCCGAAGGTCCTGTTGTCGTTCCGCTGATGGTAAGCGAAGGGCACTTCACAAGCATGAAGATCCCGGGTTTACTTGAAAACCTGACTTATGCCTACGATGGCAGGGCGCTTACCCCGCACCCGAATGTGGCGGGATGGATCGAGATAAGTGCGGCAAAGGAGAGTACTGACCTTGCGCTTCAGATCTATGATGATGGTAATCTTCTGGATATCTCGCTGGATGATGTGGCTGAAGCACATGGACATGTCTGCCCGTGTGTTGCAGCAGCGTTCAGGGCGAGCCAGATCGCGTTTTCAACGTGGGACGGAGTTCCGGCACGCGGCGATCTGGAGATTGTCAGCGCACACCCGTCCGACGGGCACACCGAGACGTTCGAGTACATCCTGAACTCAAGTGAGGATGTAACAGTCAAACTGCCAGAAGGTACCGATATCATGAATCTCACCGAAGAGAACTACCGTTATACTTTCATCGAAAAATCGACGGGCGATATGGTTGTGGTCAGCGTGAAGGATGGTTTTTTCCCTGACGGGTTTTTTGAGATGAGAAAGAGGTGCAAGGCAAAGGTTGCAACGCCAGATGAGAAGTCCGCCTTCAAACTGATGAAAGGGGAGCTTAAGGAAAAGATTCTCTATCTGCCGGCAGAGGAAGTCTTTGAGGTTGAGTGTATCGAGGGAGGGAGCGCAACATCGCTCACAGCAGAGGTAATCCCCGCAGTCTCGATGACTGTTTCCACAACAGTCCTTGACTTCGGGAAGATTGGAGCTGGAATGATTTCTAAAGATGAGATCATCACAATTGTAAACACTGGATCGAAGTCTGTAAAGGTCTCTGCGCTGCTGGAGGATGGCGATGGATTCTACAGCGAATCATTGAAGCTGAACGGCTGGAATATCGGTAATTTTTCAGCGGTTGTGCCAGCAGACACGTCAGACTTCCAGTACGAGTACGAGGTTCTCGCAAACCTTTTGGTGCCTGGCTGGGCAGGAGGAACATACGATGGAACGATCTTCTTCGTTGCAGAGAGCGAGTTGTAAGGGGATAATCCCCCTTCTCCTTCTTTTCCTGCTGATCCCGCAAGCGTCGGGGATCGGTGTCGGCGTATCACCCGATAAAATCGAGTTCGGCGTAGTGAACCCGAAAGACGAAGCGATGCGAGAACTGTATGTGGTCAATACCGGCGATGAGGCAGAGCGGGTTCTGCTCACGGTGGAAGGAGTTGATCTCATCGTGGACCCGCAGGAGTTCGATCTTGGCGCAAAGGAGAGCAGGGCTGTGAATGTCTCGATCGATCAGAAGAGGACTGGCGAATACAACGGAAGCATACTGATCACGGCTCGTTCATCCGGAGATGACGCAGGTGGGCTTGGTCTTGGAGCGGCTGTAAGGATACCGGTTTCGTTTGTTGTGAAGAATAGCAGTTATATCAAGATTCTGCTGGCTGTCGAGGGTTCGTTGATTGCCATTGCGGCTGTTGTGCTGTTGTGGATGCGGCGTTCGAAGGTGTGAATGGTGTTTCAGGTTTTTTATAGTTAATATAATTTCATAAAGTAAAAGAGGTGTATTATCATGGATTGTGAATGCAACGGTAAATGCGCTCATTGCAGATGCAAGGAGCGGGCAGAGAGTGAAGAAGTTGATGAAGAAGAGTGAAAAAATTGCTCGATACAACAGGGAATTTAGCCACGAGACAAGAACCTCAAGGATTGCCCGGGTTGAAAACATCGAAATCATAGATAAAAACTGACTGGAAGCAGGCAAGCGTGAGATCGGAGGCGGACTGCTGGACATATGGGATCATCACACGGTAAATATCTTTAGTATATCTGAAATAGATTATTATGAGTTAAAAAGGACAGATAAAAATGCAATTGTTCTATTCTTCAATCAAAATCGGTTGAACGAACTGTTGAGAAACGAATCCGTGAATAAATTCCTGTCTGAATGCGGATATGAGTCTGATTCCATCGACTATGTATTGGACATGCTCAGACGCAGGTATGCCACAGTCGGATGCCCTCCGGAGATCGGGGTATTCCCGGGCATTCCACTGAAGGATGTTAAAGGATTTATGGGACTCAATTCCCTCCGGAATACAAAATGCGGAATGTGGCAGATATATGGAGACCCTGCAGCATCTGAAGAAAGAATGAACGAATACCGCAGTGCAAGGAACATGGTAACCAGACGGCTCTTTTCAGGAGAGGATCCTGTTAACATTATCAGAGAGAGTGAATTCGGATTTTTTGATTATACTTAACTTTCTTAGGGACGATTACTTGCGTACCTAATGATACATCATAAGACCAGACCTGTAAGGTCAATAAATCCAAAAAGGAGGAACATGAAATGAAATCATTGAAAGATGTGGAGCCTGAAACCATGGTGGTTGTTAAGGAGATCACAGGTGGTCTTGATGTCAAACAGCACCTTGAGGAACTCGGCGTAAAGGAAGGAGTCGAACTCAATGTGGTGGCAACCGAGCCAGTGCATGTACACTGGGGACCCATTTCCCTGGCAGTGGGAGATCGAGAGATGATCACATCTCGTGGATGGGGTGACAAGATCTATGTGG
>JAUWCK010000130.1 GCA_030609345.1 Methanosarcinales archaeon
GGATGCGCACTCGCCATGGCCCAATAAACTTGCCAGGGAGTTTAACCGGTTTGAGATGCCGGAGATCACGTTTGATAATTTGAAAAGTGCGATTCTCAGAAAGAATGGATGTAAACCGGTATTAAATGTCGGGATGTTTCCAGAGGAAGGAAAATACAACGAATCCGCATGTATACGATGTTTCAAGCATTACGCGCTTGCCGACTGTCTGGCAAAGAAGTGGCGGTGCAGATGCGGCGGAAGGATCAAGAAAGGCGTACATGACCGGGTAAACGAACTTGCCGATCTCGCAGTGCCTGATCATCCGGACCACAGGCCGCGATACCTCCATCTGATACCGCTTGCCGAGATCATCGCGATGGCGATCGGGCATTCGAGCCCATACACCAAAGCGGTGCAGGCAGCATGGAATACGCTCGTCAAAGGACCGGGAAGCGAGATTGCGGTGCTGGTGGACGGCGACCTCTCCGGCATGGGTGGCGTGGATGTGAGGATTGTGAATGCTATCCGCGCGTTTCGGAGCGGAGAGGTGATCATCCATCCAGGCGGAGGCGGGAGGTACGGGACAGTTGAACTGCCTGATGGTGCTGGCGCCGCGGGTGTCACAGTCGCGGGACCAACCGGGGCGGTATCTGACCAGCGAACGCTGTTTGATTTTGGGTAACTACTCATGTACCTAAAACACCATCACGAGACTTCACTAAACAGGCGCTACCTGACCCGGGACATATTGGAACCAAACAGGAAATTTAACCGCAGAGTACGCAGAGGTTCGCAGAGTTTTATCCTTCTCCGCGTCCTCGGCGGTTATTTTTGTGGCTTTTTAATTTTTCTGGGTGGACTCTGATTATGACGAGGAAGATTAACCACAGAGGACACGGAGGACACAGAGAGTTGCTGTTTTCTCTGTGTCCTCTGTGCTCTCTGTGGTTTTTCCAAAACCCATTTCAGAATATAACAAAAAGTCTCTCGATCCGGTTTTTCGAAACAGGGCAGGTCTCTGCCGCTGCGCTTCCGGTTGAGTTGCGCAAATTTAAGCTAAGTCATTCATTCATAATGGCTGCCGGCATGGGCGGCAACGATTAAGATTTCATAGAAGAATTCCGCGCGGTGAGCGTGAAGACGCTGACCTTCTCAGGATTGCGGCTCTCCTTGCAGGTGTACGGTGTGTGGTAGATGCTCGATGAGAGCCCGGCAAGAAAACCACGGATAAAATTACAGTTCTCCTCGTCCGCATCCAGTTCGAAGACCTTGTGTAGCGTAACAACAAATCCATCGCTTCTGTCGATCTCCATCTTTGTGAACCAGTCGGAAAACATCATGCTGCTTAAGATATTCTTAAAGATTGCATCAGGATCAAGGTCTTTTGGTATACTCATGCGCGCATGGTACCTCTCTGCGAGCTGCTTACCGAAATTATATAAAATACCCGCGCTCCCTCTGCCGATCACATCGACAAGCGAGTTCATCAGCAACACCAGATCACCAGCCCTTGGGTATATAGGGATGTTCATATCCTCATCCGTTTCCATACCTTCTGTTTTCATCCTATAACCTCATAACCTTTTTGACATTTTCAGCGACGTGTTGTAGTTCAATCATCACCAGCCCGACATTGGCTTCAGGGTCGAGCAGCGCTAACAGCGAAGCATTGCCCAGATTGAAGACCGTAACGATCCCTTCACCGGTATAAATCACGATACGATCGGATGGGGGCAAGCCGAGATTGTGGACGGATTTGTTTGCCAACCCGACTATCGATGCGCTGATCGCATGGGCGATCGGTATGTCATAAGAGTGATCACGAAACCGATCCGCTATCTTAAGACCGTCTGCGGATGATATGACAATCCCGCGTATGCAATCGACGCGAGCGGTCAGATCCGCGAGGAGCATGTTTAATTGATCGATCGTTGTCTGAGACATGACTACACCGTCCGGAATTCCTGCATAATGGGCATTTTTTTGGGATGTACGTCCCAATTATAGTATAGTTTGTGCCCTGCGCATGTAAAGATGTCGGTTGCGCGAACATCTCAAAAAAGGACATCGTAGGAAATACAACAACAGATGGCAAAGAGGGACACGGAGGACAGATTTAAAACTCTGTGCTCTCTGCGACCTCTGTGGTGGTCCTATAGCGTTCCAAATTACACTTGCGGAGTGGTATAAATTCCCTGCTTTAACGGGTCAAGTTATTTTGTGACCGTCCCTTCTGAAATCCATTCGATTCAAGCCATTCCGCCGCCAGCGCCAGCGCCGCCGATCGCACTGCGCAACTGCTCCTGCAACTGCTGGAACCGTTTCTGGATGCGTTCTCCCTGCTTTTCGAGCGTGCGTACCCGAAGTTCCATCGTGTCCTTCTTCTCGGTAAGTTCCGTCGCAACAGAATCGCGCTCGCCCTTGATCAGGAGTTGCCCGACATTCTTGTAGATCACAACGTCATCCCCAAGTTTCGAAAGTTCTTCGAGAGCCATCTCGGTCTCGTTGAGCGCTGACGTCACCTGTGCCTTCTGTGTTGCAAGCGCCTGTGCCTGCTGCTGAACCTGCTGAAGTTGCGCAAGTTGATTCTGTACTTGTGGTGGTATCTCAGTAGTCATGTTATCACTTTTTTATTGCATTTACGAATTCGGTAATCGTTCTCTGTATCTCTGACGTCTCTTCGACCGCGGTGCCGGTCACGATGATGTCAGCGCCGGCTTTTGCTGCGGCTCTTGCGGACTGCGCGCTCCTGATCCCGCCTCCGACCACGAGTGTCTCGCAGCCTGCCCTCTTAACAGCACGGATCATCTCCGGCGGCACAGGGTCGGACGCACCGGAACCCGCCTCCAGGTAGGTGTATCTCATGCCAAGAAACCTCCCTGCAAGCGAGTACGCCACTGCAAGTTCCGGCTTCTCTCTCGGGATCAGTTTCGCATCCCCGACCCATCCGGCTGTGCCGCCCGGCTCTACGATGATGTATGCCATCGGGATCGGCTCGATGCCGTAATCGAAGACGGCTTTTGCTCCAATCATCTGGTTGGTGATTAGATACCCGACATCCCTTGAATTTAAGAGACTCATAAAGAATATGGAATCTGCGTATCTGCTGATTCCGGATGCGCTTGCCGGAAAGAGGATGGTCGGGAGATTGGTCACCTCCTTGATCGCACGCAGTGTCTCATCGAGGACGTCACCGGATGCGCCGACCGAGCCGCCGATCATGATCGCGCTGCTGCCGCCTTTTGCTGCCGCCTCTGCGATCCCGGATGCCGCGGAAGGGGATCCTGCATCCGGATCGATCAGGGTGAGGTGCGCCGCGCCATTCCGTTTTATAACGTCGTCGAGATACTGCTCTGTGCTCATCCTCTACTTTCCTTCGACTTCATACGTAGATGTTTGTAACCGCATTTCCGGCATCTGGTCGCCCGGATCGGATTGCGTGCGTTGCATTTCATGCATATCTTCTTTCGAAGTAGCTTGTTTTCTGCTTCTTCAAATCGTGCCATTTTTTTGATCCTCTACATATCGTTATAGGGTGCTTTATATTAACGTTGTTGTGTGGGTGCATTGCAGGCGTATCTGGCATAAGCGCGCAAGCAAGAGTCATCTCGAACAGAACAACGAATATAGTAAACCGCATCTGTTTTTGTAACTTTCGGAAGTATGATCGGGTCTGAAAAATCATTCCACACGAATAACACGCGCCCTCTAAAACGATGTTCTGAAATGTCAGAATTCCAGATTGCACTTGGAGTGGTATACTGCGGCAATGCCTGAGCCATACCTATTTTTCATGTTTCTTATGCCGGAACCACGGATGTGCTAACATAACAGGGATCAAAAAGGAATCAAAAGATATTTCGATTGGTTGGGAGCTATCAATCCGGTTGTAACCCGAGTTCCTCGAGTTTCCAGCCGGCAGGCACGCCATCCAGCCCCCATCCGCGAAAGCGGTAGTACTCATCCAGCGCATCTTCGAATTCGCCGCGGTCGATGCCGCCGCCTCCAAAGAAACGATCGGGGAGCGTGTCGTCTGCCCGTGTGAACCCTGCATGCAGGTTCCATATCCGCTCGAGGTTCCATATCCGCTCGCCCACCCGCAGCAGATCCTCTGATCCGTACCGGATTCCTGTGACCGCACTCAGGATACTTGAGTACTCTTCTGCCGAGAGTGCGAAGGATGAGAAACGGCAGACTGTGAGCGAATCCATCGCAGCCGAGAGATTCTGGAAGATGCTGACCAGACCCGCCTTTCCTGCAAATGTGTGCCGGTCGATCAGTTTCGGCTTGCCGATGATCTCTGGCGCAATCATGTACGCCCGTGTATGACA
>JAUWCK010000028.1 GCA_030609345.1 Methanosarcinales archaeon
GGGCAGGATGCAAGATTGCGTTTCGTCAGGGAGGCGTTTGAGAACCGGTATCGCGAGGTATCAGGTTATGACCGGTGCATCCCCAACTTTTACCGGAGTGTGGCACAGCGTTTGATCGAATATGTACGCGGGATGACGGCAGTCCATTTTATACGCGGGAAGGTGGGACCGAAAGAGGTGACTGATCAGATGATATCGGTCATCGAGTCGGTCTGCACGGAACTATCTGAGATCATGGTCTCCAAACGAAATATCGACCTGTACGCACGAAGCAGAGCGGGTAACGAGAACTCAGTAGGATGCAGCGCAAGCCAGACCGGATATGATCTACTCCCCGACCTGATAGCGAGTCCGTCCGGATTCGTACCGGCAACCAGTCCGAAGGTGGAGCAGGCGCTCCTCGAGATCGACAGGGGGATCACATCGAGGACGCGGGATATGAGCGTACTCCCGATAACCGGGGTCTGGTCGATTGCAAAAAGTTTGCTTGCGGATCAGTCAGGAGACGACCTCGAACATGCGATACGGATATTGATCGCAGACACCCTACTTATGTATGCAAAGGAGATGTATGAAAATCCTGAAATTGTGAAACGAATGAAACAGGGGATACTATGAAGATTATAACAATACTTGTCATCGCACTGATTGCCGCGCTCTGCATCGGGAGTGTGAACATGGATGGTGCGGCTGCTGCTCCTGATGATCCTGACGACCCCGATGCGCCAGATGCACCGAACAAACCATCTACCACTTCACCGGCTGCTGCACCGGTTGTCACGCCGGATAGAGGGAGACCCGATGCAGGTGGGACCGGGAGTATCGATGACGCTACGGTCGTAGATGCAGCGAATGCAAACCGGGTACTGCTCGATTACTCGATCGACACCATCGCTGTGGTCTCGATGGGTGCGGAGAACTACTACGTCGTCAGTTACAAAAACGTCGTCTGCGGGAGGGGGATCGAGATCTTCACAGACGATGGTACGGTTGTGACCGATGCATCGATTGTCGATGGTGTTCTTGAGGCGGCTGCATGGAGGAAAGCAGCAATGAAGCTCGATCCTGCTGAGATCAGTGCCATCAAAGCCCTTGTGGGGTCGCCGCAGGTGATTGAAAAAACCCGTATCAGCCTGATCACATCATGCGACTCGCTCGATGTGCTGAGCAATGATATCGCAAGTTCGGATGTTGCGGATTATGGGGTGCTTTCCACTTTTGGTGAGCGGTTTATGGAGGTGGACGGGAAGATGGTGGAGATGGTGAATGGAACCGGTTTTTTCTTAGGCGATCTGATAGAGCATCAGAGAACGATCTCATCTATTGTAAACGAGGCGAACAGCACCAAGAAATCGCTGCATGCGGACTGGAAGGGGAGAGGCAACGCTAAAAATCGTGTTTTCGGGACGCTTGTACTGATCGTTATTATATTAATGGCTGCAACCGCGCTGATACTTATGAAATCGAAGGATAAGGAATTATCTATTAAAAAACGTGCACACAAACTCTTCGAAAGGAAAAAAGAGAATATCATCGATCAATTGCACAGCCGCGATGCTGACGAGCGTGCCAGATCCGCCCTGATGGCTGGCGCGTCCGCAGAGGTCGATGAAAACATCATTCCTCATCTGATCGTGCTTCTCGACGACGCCGATGATCGCGTTCGTGCCAATGCCGCGCAGTCGATCAGGCGCATCGGACAGAAGAACAGGAACCTTGTGCAGTTCGCAAAAGAGCCGCTCAAACGTCATCTCGACGATCCGAGCGATAAGGCGCGAGATGCCATGACACAGGCGTACCAGGTTGTCTGGGGCGAGACTGTAGAAGCAGTGGAAATAGCAGGGAATGTGGAGGCGGTAGAGGCGACAGAAGCGGCAGGAAAGGCAGAAGCGGAAAAAGAGACAGGGGATGTCGAATCTGCTGTTGTAACGGCAGAGGCGCCAGAAGAAGAGATTGCGAAAGCCACGCTTACCGATGCACAGCAACGGCGCCTCCATGAACTGAAACATCTGGTGAACCAATCGATAAGCAACCTCCCGGTAGGCTGTGATCTCTGCATCCCGCATTATCTCCTGAGCATCTGCACAACAGTTGCCGATATGGTCGGGCATGCAAAGGGTGCGGACAGCGAGAGGATCGATGAGATGATCGATGCCGACGAGATGACCTGTAAATATATTGCGGATTTGATAGAGAATAGTAGATTTATTGACATCTGCATCTCAAAGAACATGGGCGCGTTCGACGATACCGGGTTTGTAGCAGGAGCTAAGGAATATTCGGACAAATTGGATGCCCTGATCAGCGATCCGATAGAGTTTGCAGATTCACTGAACATGGAAGAGGAACTGTGGGCGGTGGATAGCGCGATCACAGAGAAGATGGGCGAACTGATGATCATACCGATATCCGGGTTGTGGAAGGTGTCAAAAAGTGTTTTCGATGATGCATCCGACGAATCAGGGACCAAACGTGCATTCATGGCCATGATATCACTGGTCATCCTTGGAAGAATACGCGAGATGATGGAGAATCCCGAGATCGTCAGAAGGTTGCGGTTGTAAACGAGATAAAATAGGTGCTGACATGTCACAGGAAAAGAATACGATCGAGGAATATGATGCGATCCTAAAGGAGGTCAGGGGACTGATGGTCGCAAAGAATGCGGATTACGGTGATTCGTGGAGAGAGATGCGACTCCCGTCAATAACAGACCAGATACTCGTTAAAGCATACAGAATACGCAGCATGGAGGAGTCGGGAGGACCTCCAAAGGTTTCCGAAGGCATTGCGTCTGAATACCGGGATATCCTGAATTACTGCGTATTCGCACTGATAAAATTACGCGACGAAAAAATGGCATGAGTGATTTGATTCGAGAAATGCGTAGAAAATTCATAGTTGCATCATCAGGCACTATCGCTTTTTCAAGTAAAATCGCCATGCCCTTAGATTCTACCGCAGAGTGCACAGAGCCACGCAGAGGGTTGAAAATGATCTCGAAACTCTGCGCCCTCCGCGGTGATAAATCACTTGATTTTCAGACAGTGTCGCATCATCACAATTGCCGGATTCGGATGATGCGGCATGGAGCAACCATATCGAAGGGGACGTCGATGATATTTGCGAAGATTTCAAGAAAATGTCGAACCGGCTTTGATGCGTTATCAGGATTATGAACGTTATATGCTTCGATCTGGAAGGTCCGCTGTCGCCGCAGGACAATGCCTACGAGGTAACCTCCTTAATCGAGAACGGGGATGCGATATTCGAGACGCTGAGCCGATACGACGACGTACTGGCGCTTGCGGGTCGCGAGAATTACGAGCCAGGTGACACGCTTGCGCTCATCGTCCCGTTCCTGCTTGTGCACGGGATCAGGGAAGAGGATATCACAGAGATCTCATCGCATGCACGGATCGTATCCGGCGCAAAGGACCTGATTGCGAGATTGAAAGGAGATGGATGGGATGTGCACATCATCTCGACGAGTTATGAGCAGCACGCCTACCAGATCGGTGCGGCGCTTGGCGTTTCCAGGGATCATATCGCATGTACGCGGCTTGACCTTGAGGATTTGCGCGGGAGACTCACTGATGACGATATTGCTTGCATACGCGGCATCGAGGATGAGATTCTCAGCACCGAAAACGAAGAGACGGTGTTCCGGAGATTGGATGATTTCTACTTCAACGAACTGAAAAAGACCGCGCTTGGTGATATCTTTTCAATGGTGCGGGTGGTCGGAGGCGCACGCAAGGTCCAGGCGATGGAGGAGATCGCTGCCAGCCACGACATGACGCCCGGGGACGTGGTCGTTGTCGGGGATTCGATCACCGACTTTGCGATGCTCGGGTGTGTGCGGGATGCGGGCGGGATTGCGATCGTTTTCAATGGCAACGAGTACGCAGTCCCGTATGCGAACATCGCGCTATGTGGAACCGATATCGGGCTCTTGTGGGAGTTTGCGCTGGCGTGTGCACGCGGAGACGACGTGATCGAACTGGCACGCACGCTCGAGCAGGAATACAGAAACGATCCGCGGGTCGATTGCCTCGTTGGAGCGGATGCGGATAAGATCGCGGATGTCGTGGAGGCGCACAAGCGGTTTCGGAAACTGGTTCGCGGCGAGGCTGCGAAACTTGGCTGAAGAAGACTGTTAGCGTCTTTTGGTGACAGTTCCCACTCACGGGAGGTCTTATATAAAGGATATCTCAAAACAATATAAATAGGTAACTGTGAGGAGTGCGTATGTGCTCAGGTCCTGCGTACTAACTCCGT
Source organism: Methanosarcinales archaeon (assembly GCA_030609345.1). The sequence continues at coordinate 4,282 of JAUWCK010000028.1, forward strand.
TTTCGACCAACAACACGACTTACGCCGAATGGGCAACTTCGTGAATACGATGCGAAACGTACTTGCGTTTGTGGCGAATTCGGGGCAAGTGCGGGTGTGAAGGGGCAACTGCGCTGGAATGCGAGGTGCTTCCGGTCGGTGTACAATCGTTAGCGGTCCGCATATTCCTCGATCACGAATGCGCCGATGTAGCCGCATTCCTTGCACTGGTACTGGCATCCGGCTTTCAAGCCAAGCCAGTACGTGACGTTTTTCGAGCCGCACTGCGGGCAGATGAGGGTGGTCTTCGCAGGACTCTTCTTTGACTCGGCAAGGACTGCCGCATCCAGTTTCTCGAAATCTTCAGGTGTCTCGTCCATGTTGTCATCTCTCCTCATTGCCTTGGTTTTTCTAAATATCGCAATTATATCATAATAATCATGCTGTACAGGAGGTAGACCGCCACAGGCAGGACAACCGTGACCGTCGCGGTTCGCCTTGAGATATCGCACGCATGTTTGACTCCGAATATCCATATAACAGCACTCCACAGCAAAAAAAGGATCCCGGCTATGTCAGACGCCTTCATAAGCGGATTCTGCATCAGCGTTTGCTTCAGGAGTTGGGGATCGATTGCGGAGACGTCGATACCCGGATACGCAAGCCAGACCGCAGCAAGTCCGATGATCGGTGCAATGATGGCAGGGATGAAACCGTATCCTGTAAACTCGAAAACCCGTCTGAACGAGCCAACTCCCCCAAGCATCGTCGAGATTGCATAGAATACCCCTGCATAAAGGAGCCACGAGATCGACATTAGGATAAGCCCTCCGATAACGCTGGTAGCCACAGAGATGCCTGTAAACGACACCGCCGCGGAGGGCGAGGGTGTCGTCACACCGTCCACCGCCGCGATATAGATGCCTGTGGCGATGGCTGCCAGAAGCACGATTGCGGCTGGTATCCGCAGGTTCGAGTCTCTTCCGGATATTCCGGCGAAGAACCGATCCGGGTTTGTCAGCGGGTTTGCCATGATGATCGCCATCTGATTGATTGCTCTTGCATGGATATATGAGTTACTGCACTGCATCCGGTTCTGCCGAATCCTCCCAGTGCTCGCGGATGAATAGCTCCTCGATCGTCACGCCAAAGAAGTCCGCGAGTTTGAATGCGAGTTCGAGCGATGGGTTGTACCGCTGCTTCTCGATAGCGTTTATCGTCTGGCGTGTGACGCCAAGTTTCTCAGCGAGATCCTCTTGTGTGAGGTCATGCATCGCCCGGAAGACCTTCAGTTTGTTCTTCATGACAGCCCTCGCCGGATATAATAAAAGCGAAATGCAACAAATGTGAACATCCCGACAATGATCGCCAGTTCGATAACATCGTGGATCTCAAGAAGCCTGGGGGAATAATGAGTTACGTATATTAAGATTCCCGAAAACCCCATCACAGTCCAGAACGCATTAGACCCGGCCTTCTCGTTGATTCGTATATGCATATCATCCACTGGAATCTCTGTATTTCGTTTGGTCGCCCAGTAGATGCCAAAAAAGACCAGCATCAAGCCAGAGAATGTGATGCCCATTCCAAGAAGCTCGAGACCTGCTACCGTAAACAGGACGATTCCAAGCAGCATCATTGCAGAGCCCCAGATGAAATGGGGTTTACTCCGTTTTAAATTCATTTCATCGCCTCGCATCTTCCATTTGCAATAGAGCCTTTAAAAATATGAATAGTGCAAGGCTCGCCCGCCTATCGTTGTGACGTTGTGACATTTTTCTTCTGTTTCATTGCTACATCCTCCGCCTGTCGTACACATAGAACCCGAGATATCATAGCGATGACAACGCCGACGAGAGGACTTGAGATTCAGTTCTGTCATCTCTTCAGATACCCCGAAATATCCCTTATCCCAATCTTCTTCCCGGACATCAGAATTGCGTTCCTGAATATCCTTGCTGAGAGTCTGATCACCAAGATGACCGAGATTGTGAGTATCAGGAGACTTGCTGCGATCTCGTAGACTGGAATCCCTGTTAGTGTGATTCGCATCAGTGTTGTCGTGGGTGCTGTGTAGGGCATGTATGTCAGAACCCTTGCGATGACTGAATCCGGTGCAGCGATAATTACACCGAGCAGCATTATTGGCAGAATCCCCAGCATCGTGAATACCATCGCGCCCTGCTGCGCGTCTTTCATGGTGCTTGCTGGCGCCGCAACACATGCCATAGATCCTGCGAAGAGGAGATAACCCAGGATAAAATAAGGGATTGCAAGAATCATTATTTGGGATATCTGAATCTCCTGAAATATTCCTGATAACGATGTTAACGATATCAAAAGCGTCCCCGAACATATCCAGACGCAAATTTGCAGGAGTCCGGCAGAGCCAAAACCAATAAGCTTCCCGGTGAGAAGTTCTTCAGGAGAAAGTGAGTAAATCAGGATCTCGACCGTCTTATTCTCCTTTTCCGCAACGATTCCCTGCATCAGATACCCCGAAGTTGTCATTATCGAGATCATCATCAGAATTGCGATCGCATAAGGTATTAAAAACTGAACCTCCTGCTTTTCTTCGACCTCTCCCTTCTCGTTTAAAGTGATCCGCTCCACATATACCGGGCATCTAATCCGGTCACCAAGTGTTTCGTCTGCCCCCGAGTCGCGCAGAAGGTTGTCGATCAAGAACGCCTCTATCAAACCAGTCGGGGCTGAACTGAAGAATCCACCTGTTGAGTATAGAAAGACTCTTCCGGTTTCAAGATAATCCGGTGGGAGTGTGAAGAATGAGTTTATCTCGTCAGTCAGGAGCGCATTCTCCGCATCCTCGATATCTTCAAACCTGGTGAAGATTCCATCCGGTTGCAGGATCCCGGTCTCGTCCACAAAACCGATGTTTCGCGGGGATTCGTTGGCTATCTGCATGACGTAGCCCGATGTGAACATCACCGGCAGGAGGATTACGAACGGCAGGATCAAAGTCAGGGTGAAACCCTTCGTCTTAACAGTCGCCAGAAACTCGTGCTTTGCAACGACGAGTGTTTTACGCATCATTGACCACCTCGATGAAGATCTCGTTTAACGACGGCGATTTCATCTCAAATCTTCTCAGTTTTACGGATTCCATCAGATCCCTGAGAACATCCTGTGGGTCAGTTCCCATTTCCAGACCCAGTTCAGCGTATCTTCCATAATCTTCTATCCCTGCTACGCCGTCGATCGGTTTCAGGTCTCCCTCGTATTCCACAACCATGACAGGGGATTCCCTGTAATCGGCTTTTATCTGATCGAGTGTGCCGTAGAGCACTTTCTTGCCATGGTTGATCATCAGGATCCGGTCGCACATCCGCTCTGCATGGTCCATCTGGTGCGTGCTCAGTATGATCGTCTTCCCATCACGCTTCAAATCGAGCATGATATCCTTCACAATCTTCGTATTGACCGGATCGAGTCCGGAGAATGGCTCATCCAGAATCAGGATGTCCGGGTCATGAATGAACGCTGCAACGAGCTGGACTTTCTGTTGCATCCCCTTGCTCAGGTCCCCCACCCGCCTCTTTTTGTGATCGATTAGTCCGACCTTCTCCAGCCAGAAATCGATCCGGTCATCGGGTTTTTTGACATTTTTGAGGTTTGCAAAGTACTTCAAGCATTCAAAAATCGTTATTTTCTGGTAAAGCCCCCTCTCCTCCGGAAGATAACCAATTCTCGCCTTGAAAGCCTCATCAAACACTTTTCCAAACATTTTCACAGACCCATGATCGGATTTGATGATGTCAAGGATTATCCGTATCATCGTGGTCTTTCCCGCTCCGTTCGGTCCGAGTAATCCAAATATCTCCCCGCTTTCGATATAAAAACTGAGATCATCAAGAATTGTCTTCGTGCCGAAGCTCTTTGTCAAGTGCGTCACGTCCAGAACCTGTCCAACTATTTCATCCGTTTTGTCCATCTACGCACCCGCGATTACATCCGCTGCTATTTGCCAGATCGTAAACATTCTCTTGTTGTTTGTGTTATCAGGCATTTTGTAATGCTCCTATGTCGTTATGTAAAGTATTAGTTACATTTAGTATATAAAGCTTTCTACCAACCGCCGGGTGACGATTCCACTTCAGACCACAGCATACAAAAAACAGCCTTTTCATACGACATGTCGGAAACTACCTTGATCTCAAATCACAACTATGGACGAACGAGATCTGATATATATTCTGACTGTGGATAACGGCTTGCTTCTGGCGGTTTCTCATCGTTTCTCGAGTGACCGCGGAAAATTACTTGAGAATGCGGTATTCCTCGACCTCAGACAAGAGGGTTGCGAAATATACCGCCTGATGGACAAAAAAGAGGTTGATTTCCTGATCTGGAAAGGAACCGCGCCCCACGCGCTGGTCAATGTATGTTCAGACGTTTCAGATGCCGACACAAAGGCGCGGGAGGTCGATGGACTGCGGCTTGCCATGCGCAGGTTCGATCTGGACCGCGGGCTGGTGGTCACGCTGAACCAGAGCGAAACCATGCCTGTTCCGGAAGGGGTGATCGAATTTCTGCCGTATCGGAGATGGGCTCTTGAGGCTGAGAGATGGTGGGGGTAGTTGAACTCGAAGACCAGCATCACCCGATGAGACACATCCTCCTCACGAGATCGCTCCCGATCTTAAGCCCGTTCGACCCCCGCATCATCATCCCCACGCCCACGCATGGTCAGATTCACATATATGCAAAAGTACAAACGATATCTTGACTGCTCCCGAATTATTTATACGCCTTATCGTGGTGTTCGAAATCCAAAAGCACTATTCTGTTATTTTTCTTGTCGATTTTATAAATAAGTACGGAAGACCCAATGTGAACCCGCCATTTACCTTTTAAAACGTTTCGAAGAGGTTTACCAACTTCAGGAGTCTCTGCAAGGATTTTAAGTCTTTTTTTCAGATGTGCATAGCGAACCTTATCTTTCCTGTATAACTTTTTAAATTCCTTTTGAACTCTTCAGGTGTGCGATGACATTGTGATTTCCCGAAATGATTTCGCCCTATGAAGATGCTCCCCCATGCCAGATGGTGGGCGAAGCCATGAGTTAAAAATCCAAGTATTTTCCACACAAATAGTCCATATCTATCGGATATTCGCACCGTTCGTGAGATT
>JAUWCK010000225.1 GCA_030609345.1 Methanosarcinales archaeon
GCCGGCACGCATGAGATACTGCATGGCAATCTCTGTCTCGCTGCCGCCCGGCATCTCGGTTGGGTAGTATCCAGACCATGCCACGTCGGTGAGACCGATATCCTTGCATTGCTCAGTCAGATCGTTCATCAGAGCCATGCCTGGTCCGGGATGGTAATACAATATGAAGTTCGGTCGAAACCCGATCAATCGATACGGTATCGTTGGATCGACATCAGCGATGAATGCCGCTATCTTTAGCACCTGACGATCGGTTATGCCCGGTATCACCACTGTCCTGAATACGCGGATACTCTCTCTGGCACTTGTAGCAAGGACTTTTGCATTCCGAAGCACCGGCGCGGATGGTGCGCCGGTCAGCATCCGGTGAACATCGTCGTCATAAGCCTTGATCTCAAAGGAGATCGATGTAGCTAGATCGATCACCCGCGTAAGTGTCTCTGGTGTGCAGAAACCATTGGTCGCAATTCCCACACCGATCTCTGTGCCCTTCTCCCGTATCGCCTGCACCACCTCCTCGATATATGGGAGATGGATCGTTGGCTCGCCGCCTGTGAAACCGATCTTATCGGTGTCTGGCGTCATTCGGGATATCATTTCATCTGCAAGCACCGATGGCTCCACATAATCCCGATAGAACCACTGCGCATCAGGATACTGCGATATCCGGTATGCGTTGCAGTAGATGCACCTAAAATTGCATCCGAGCATGGTGACCGAGTAACTGGAAAGCGTCTCTGATAGCATCGTGTACGCGATTCTGGGGTGCATCCCTGCCCTGCAGACACCGCGCTCACCTTCGAGCCGGTTTACCCCACACCTCCATTCGCAGAGGTTACATCGCGCAAGTTCGGATAGGTGCTGCATTGTGGATCAGTGGATTCTCTGCGCCAGGGGTTATAGTTATTTCGAAACGAAGAGGGTGTCAGTTTATCTTCGGAACTCGGAATGGTGGAGGCGAGGATTGGAGATTAGCCCCAACCACTCCACTCCCAAATGAATTGCAGGGCATCCGCAGGATGGAGGTCGCGTGCTTGTGGTGAGCGCGGCGCGAATTTTGCTTCATTTTGCGCATCTGAAGTTTTGCGGCTGAAAGGAGCAAAAATTGGATGATGGCGTAGCCCAAACCAGATACATGCTATTAGGTGAAGCTGCTTTTGCAGTATGCTATATGCCCTCATTGTACTCGGCATCCATTCCCTGCGTCAGTTCCATTAGAATTTCTTCATCGGGGAGAACTATCGATTTCATCGGCGGAGGCGACAGTATAAGAATATCATATAACAATATGACCTCTCCTAATAGGAGACGTCGTGCTTCCGACAGACTGACTTTGTCGTGGATTCCCTTGTTGGCTAAAGCATCTAACTTGTCTACTCGTCCGCCGATGTCGTTTAACTCCGCTAGTAACAACTCTTTTTCTCTACCTGAAAGGCAGTCTGAAATGTGTGCCCAAAGGCGGTTCCGGTATTCTTTGTCCCCCACCATGCGACCCTCTACCAACTCCTTGCGGGGTGGATAGACCACATCGGCAAGATTCTCCAATATTCGGCGACATGTGAGCGAAGCTTGAGCAAGGTCTTCAGATGTCTCCAAGTGTTCAAGCCTCTGGAATGCCGAATACAACACGTCAGTAAGTTGAGGCGCTATGTCCGATAGTCGGAGTAAAACCTGGTCTGCGACACCGTCAAGATGATCGACGAGAGTTTCAGAAAGATCGGCGACACGGCATGCATGCTCGTACGAGTCGTAAGCGTCAAAGATCGTGTGTCGTACTCCTAAATCTTCAAAAGTCACAGAAGAAAACGGTAATTTGCGCCAATGCTCAGCCATACCTTCGTCGCGAGCGTCCTTATCGCTCATGGAGTATAAAAGTCGGAGTTCTGTACCTAATAAGCGATACGAGGGCACCAAAGAAGCCCCGTACAAGACCCAATGGATGGGATTGGTTTCATGAACCTGTTGAGCCCCCAAGTAGGCTTCATTACCCTCCAGAGATGTGTGGAGCACATCGCAAATCTTGTTTCCAATACCTTCAAACATGAGAACATATATCCTCTGGGTCAGCATCAGCTCAGGGAAATCAGGATGTAGTGATTGCCAGAGAGGGCACGGTGTTCGCAATAAGCCACGCATTAACTTGTCTCTTTTTTTGGCGTCGTAGATGTATTTCGAGACAAGAAGATCGCCACAAAAGATCTTAAAGTGCAACCGAGAAGGATCCTGCGCAAGTAAAATGCGGAAACACATCTCTTTGATCGGAGTCCCGTAGTAGCCACTAAAGCCTTCAAGATCTGCATTGAAATGGAATGCAACTTTCATTTCACAATCGCTCCCGTGCAAGTATTTGGTTAAGAAGTAATTCCATCTAACGTTTTGCGTGTTTGCGAAGTGCCCCGAAGGGGCATTTGGGCAAGCCAGAATGGCGAACCGCAAACAACGCTGTTAGGCGAAGTTGAAATTGTGGTGCTACCCCTATACTCACCCAACCACCCTGATAATATGATAATACCCATCATCTAAAGGGGTATCGCTAACTTCAACAATGATAGTTTCTCCGTGAGCAACACTTATGGGTGGTCCTAAGAACAACTTCCCTTGCTCATCTTTATGTATCATCTTGGTATTGCTGCCTGGTACCCAACGGCTCTCTTCTATTTTTACAAGACACTTCATAAACTAAACTCCTTTGTGATTTCCCGAAATGATTTCGCCCTATGAAGATGCTCCCCCATGCCAGATGGTGGGCGAAGCCATGAGTTAAAAATCCAAGTATTTTCCACACAAATAGTCCATATCTATCGGATATTCGCACCGTTCGTGAGATT
>JAUWCK010000224.1 GCA_030609345.1 Methanosarcinales archaeon
GAACATGATCGGCAGGATGTTCAGCACACCGAGCAGGTCACCTTCTTTGATCTCGCCGGTCTCCTGCCCGAGGATGTATGCGACCTTGATGCACCGATCTGCCTCGACAGGCGCAACCCCGTCTCCTGATCCGACACGCACTACCGATACAAGCGCATGTGGGGTGAATGCACACAGGAGCGCAAGCAGGTCATGTTGCAGTTTAATCTCCTTGATCTCGATCTTCTCAAACGCGCCCTTTGCTATCGTCATATCCTCGTCTGCGACGATAATCTCCCATTTTGCGCGGGTTGCTATCGTAAACTCGTAAGGTGCTACTTCAACCTTGCTCCGCTTCAGCCCCTCTTCCGTATGGGAAGCGATCTGTATGATTTGAGATGCCATATCTTCATTTATGGAGGATCATGATATATAGCTATCCCAGTTTCATCTGGATCGAGTCGGGTCTCATGCCCATGAGCGACTGCAACCGGAGATCGTCGCTTAACACATGGTATACGTTATCCTGGGGCGTGTCAAGCGTTATCTCCTTGGTCACGCCGTACCTTCCGCGGTTTACAACGATCGCATTCACGATCCCGAGCATATCGAGTTCGCTGATCAGTTCGGTGATCCGCCGCTGTGTCAGCACATCGATGTCGATCATGCCGCACATGCGCCTGTAGATCTGGTAGACCTCGCCTGTAGACATGATCCGCCTGCCAGATCTCCGGATCAATTCGGGAGCTTTGTCAAGAACCATGATACTGTAAAGAACCAGTTTCGACTGGGTCGGAAGCGTCTTTATAACCTCTGCGACACGATCGAACTCGATCTTGGACTGCGCTCTCCTGACATGTATCTCCTGCACATTTTGCACCCTTTCACGTTCTGCGAGTTCAGCAGATATCCGGAGCAGGTCGAGGGCTTTGCGCGCATCACCATTCTCCCGTGCCGCAAGGGCAGCACAGAGCGAGATTACGTCATCATCGATCACTCCGCTCCGAAATGCCATCTCAGCCCGCTGATGCAGGACATCCGCGAGTTGATCCGCGTTGTATGGCGGGAAGATGAGTTCCTCCTCTCCAAGAGAACTCCTGACTCTCGGATCGAGAAATTCCGTGAACTTCAGGTCATTTGAAATCCCTATAAGACTGACTTTGGCATTTTCAAGCATAGAATTGATTCTTGACAGGTTATACAGCACATCGTCGCCTTTTTTTATCAGTTTATCGACCTCGTCCAGAATGATGACCACAACTCGTTTCTTGGAATCGATCGCGCTTTTGAACTCTGCAAATACCTGATCGGTGGGCCAGCCAGTCATCGGGATTCTTTTGCCGAAATTCCGTGCAAGTTCGGCGAGCAGACGATACTGGGTATCGATAACACCGCAATTGTTGTACAGAACCTCACAGGGGATTCCACGCGCCTCACCTGCTTTCTCGATCTCTTTTCCGACGTGCGTGGTGACCGCGGTCTTGCCGGTCCCGGTCTTGCCATAGATCAGGATGTTTGAGGGCGTATCGCCACGTAAAGCCACGATCAATATCTTAAGAAGCGCGTCTACCTCGTTATCCCGATGTGGGAGATAATCCGGGACATACGTGGAACGGAGCACATCCCTGTTCTTAAATATCGGTTTTGATTCCAGTAATTCTTTGATAGCATCTGCTATGGGTGTATTTTCCAATAATCTCCCTCCCTGCCGAAAGGTTTGCTACCTACCTTAAGGTACACCTTCTTAAGGATTGTGGATGTTTGATTTTATTTTAATAAAGTGAAAACTAAGGCGAGAGCCGTTTTCGGTCACGGGGGAACAAGACCGCATCGCGGATATTTTCGATATGCAGCATGGTCATGACCAACCGCTCTGTTCCAAGACCCCATCCGGCGTGCGGAGGCATCCCGTACTGAAACGCCTTCAAATAAAAATCGAAACCGTCCGGATTGAGTCCGTGCGCCTCGATCATTTCGCGAAGAAGTTTGCGCGAATGTATGCGCTGTGAGCCGGATGCAAGTTCCATTCTCGGATGCATGAGATCGAACGATTTGCTGTAAACTGGCTTATCCTCGTGCGGATGGGTGTAATACGGCTTAATCTCAGTAGGCCAATCGGTGAGGAAGTAATGCTCGCCGATAGCGTTTCCTATCGCGCGCTCGGCAGCCGTGCCAAAGTCCTCACCCCACTCGATGGTGTGCCCCTCTGAAAGTGCAATCTTAAGCGCGTCATCATAGCTCACCCGCTTAAACGGAAGCTGCGGCACTGAAAGTTCGATTCCGAGTTCTTTTAGTTGCGGCGCACAGTCAACAGATACCTGCGCGTACACCTCGTGGACCAACCGCTCAAGAATCCCCATCACATCGAGATGATCCATGAAACTCGCCTCGATATCGATCGAAGTAGCCTCATTCAGATGCCGCAGTGTGTCGTGCTCCTCTGCCCGGAAGATTGCGCCGATCTCATAGACCCGGTCAAAGCCAGCCGACATCATGATCTGTTTGTACAGTTGCGGACTTTGATTTAAGAATGCCTCCCTGTTAAAGTAGGTGATCGGAAATAATGCTGTGCCGCCTTCGGTTGCAGCCGCAACCACCTTTGGCGTGTGGATCTCGATGAATCCTTCGTTTTCAAGGAAGTTGCGCACCGCTTTTAAGGCGTGGTGGCGGATCACGAATACGTCGAGTGTCTTCCTCCGCCTGAGATCGATAAATCTCGAATCAAGCCGGGTATCGATATCCGCGTCGACCTTTCCTGTGATATCCATCGGTAGCGGAGAATCCGATTCAGAAAGCACGCTTAACGTCTGCGGGATTATCTCGTACCCGCGTGGGGCTTTATCTTCCCTCTTCACAGTTCCGGTCACCGTGAGCACAGACTCCCGGATCAGCCGTCTG
>JAUWCK010000185.1 GCA_030609345.1 Methanosarcinales archaeon
GCTCGATCAAATGATTGATTGTTGCCCACACGGGACAGTAGGGTAGCTTGGTCGATCCTCGAGCGTTTGGGACGCTTGGACCGCGGTTCAAATCCGCGCTGTCCCATCATCAGGCACATCACAGCAACACGCTTCATAAAACGATCAAATCGGGGAAGAAAGATGCAGGGTACAAGCCATAAAACATTGGTTCTCTTCTGGTTTCTCCTTCTCGCGCTGGTCGGCATCAGGATCCGCGCCGACGCAAGCGTACTGCCGCCGCTTCTGCTTGCTCTTGTGCTCCTGACAGGCGGCATCGATATCCCGATTGCGCACAAACGGATGCGAAAACCGGCTTACACATGGGAGAGCGTGCATCTGCTCGAGAAGATATTTTCAGTCTCACTGGAGGATTTTTTTGATAAGAAGCGTTTTTTTGATACCGCGATCACGGTCAATCTTGGCGGATTCGTGATACCGCTCGCTTGTGCCTGCTATCTCGGCGTGACATATCCCAATCTCGCATCGCTTGAGATCTGCATCGTTATGATAGCAGTGACCCACATCATGGCTACATTTTATGGCGGGTTCGGGATCAAGATTCCGGATTACATCGGAGTCGTACCACTTCTGTTCGCGCTGTTGCTGGCGCCAGATGACGCCGCAATGGTCATGTTCGCTGCAGGCGTCTCCGGAGTCCTGATCGGACTGTGCACCGTGCTCGGCACGATCGATGCTGAGCGGGAGGGGTGCGCAAGAATCAGTCTTGGCGGCGCAGGGAGTTTTCATGCGGTCTATGTCATGATGCTGCTTGCGATGCTGATCGACGTGGTGCTGTAAGCGCGGAAAGGCTTGCGAGGGCGGGCGCACAAGAACGCTTGCTGTGAATCGTGAACGTGGGCATCGCCCTGGATCACAGATAGTGATGTCGGGATCGGCGACCGCCACGTTCTCGAGGCTTGGATATGCGTCAAACGCAACTACAAAACCAGCAGAAAGAGCCATATCGGAATGAAGAGCACATCCCTGCCGTCTATCATGTCCTTCCTGAACTCATCCGTGGTTACGAGAATCCCGGTGTTCTGATCAAAGACCTGCATAAATTCAACAAGCCCTCTCGCATCGGTTGATTTGACGCGTTCCCGATACTTCACCTCGACTGGCAGAACTATTGCGGCATCATCATAGATGAAATCGACCTCATGCTTGTTCTTCCAGTAATACGGCTTAAAAAATACTTTTGAGCCATAACCCCTCTTGATGAGATGCCATGCCACGACATTCTCCGCCGACCTTCCCTTATCCTTATCAAGCGTGAGAGATTTCCTCAGTCCCTCTTCGCAGAAGTATAGCTTCTTCTCCCGTTTCTCAACCGCTTTCCCTGCGCGGGTGTAGACATCAGCTACGGATGTGAGCATGGAACTCGAAAGATAGTACAGATACAGTTTCAACGTCTCCCTGTCCACACCCAGCCGTTCGGATAAGCCCCGGTATGTGAATCGCTCGGTAGAGAACATCGCAATATCCCTTGCCAGTCTTTCGAGAAGCATCCCATCCTTCACCCGAAACACGCACGTGATGTCCCGAAACAGTATCAGCGAAAAGTAATCCTCGCTAAGAACCCTGTACCATCGCTCAACATCCCTGATCTTGAACCACTCGGGATAGCCACCCACCTCGAGATAAAGATTCATAAGATGCAACAAACGCTGTCTCTCTGTAATCACACTGAAATACGCCTTCTCAAGTTCCTGAAAGTCATCGATTCTTGCATGCAATTCCTCTGGTAAGGATACTCCACTGAACTCTACGAATTCCTTGAATGTTAGCGGAAAGACGTCTATAAACCGTATTCTCCCAACGAGACTCTCGGATGCATCCTTGTACAGCAGAGTTTTTGATGATCCTGATACGATAAATCTGCATGTTGCGTGGGAATCGAGGTAGTATTTCAACTGAGTCTGCCACTCTTTCCGGACGTGTATCTCATCTAAGAATATGTACACCTCCTCGCTGACCGGATCTATTCCCGTGAGTTCAAAGTACGTGTTCAGGATGTCATGAATGGAGTCTATTTTTCCAAGGAGGTTGTCCACACTAACATAAACGATCTTCTGCGGATCACTGGTCTTTAAGAGATGATCGATGTATTGATACAGTATTGTCGTCTTGCCGCTCCGCCGTATTCCGGAAAGACATGTTATCCGCTCCAAATCCTCGATTTCCTGTATTTTTTCGATGTATTTTTTTCTGATAATGCCTTTATCTGCCTGCGACACATCTCCGGTCCGCCACCAGTAGTTTCTCGTCTTCAGGTAATCGATTACGAACTCTTTATCCATTATGCAAATATAGTACGCAATATACGTATAAAGATTGCGGTCTGTATTTGCAATGTAGGAAAGATGCCCGATATCCTTGCGCTATATTTTACCACGGTTCTTGAGAGCCAGTCCGCACAAACTGTCCCTCATTTCATATCCAGCTTAAAGAGCGCAGCAGCCGTCTCGAGGAAATCGAGATCCTCCTCTGCCGCGGCATTGCGCAGCGTCTTTGTTGGTTCTGCCAGCACCTTGTTGGTGATGGCGTGCGTGAGGTCGTCGAGCACCTGGCGTTCAAAATCCCCGAGCGTGTGCTTTGCAGAGAGCCGGTTGACTGCGCGCTCGCGTTCACGGATTCTCAAGTCCTGTATCTGGCTGTACAGTGATGCTATGAGTTTATCTGCACGCTGACTCTTGTACTGCAGTTTAAGCAACTCATACTCCTCTTCTACAATCTCTTCGACCCTTCCAACCTCTTGCATCCGTTTTTGAAGATTTCTATCACTGATCTCCTTGAGTCCATCGATGTTGTAGAGTTTCACATCCGGCAGGTCAGATCCTGCCTCTTCGATATCCCGCGGGGTGGCGATATCGATCAAGAGCAGATCGCGATTGTGATTCTCGCGGTTCTCCATGATCTGCCGCAGCATCTCCGCAGTTATAACCGCATGAGGTGCCGATGTTGCGCTGATCACGACGTCTGAACATGCGATGTACTTATTCATCTCATCGTACCTGACTGCAAATCCATTCAACTCCTCTGCAAGTGCCTCTGCCCGCTCAAAGGTGCGGTTTGCGACATATATCGCGGAAACATTCCTGTGCGCAAGCGCGTGTGCGACGAGCGTCCCCATCGTGCCTGCGCCGATGATTACAACCGTTTTCCCCTCAAGCGTGCCAAGCACGTCCTCTGCGAGATCGACTGCCGCCGATCCGATGGATACCGAGCCCTTGTTGATCCGCGTCTCTGACCGCACCCTCTTCCCGACATGGATCGCCTTCTCAAAAGCGGTATCCAGCACCTTTCCTGTGACACCTTCCTGCCGGGCGGTGTGGTACAGTTCCTTGATCTGCCCGAGTATCTGATCC
>JAUWCK010000055.1 GCA_030609345.1 Methanosarcinales archaeon
TAGGGGTGCTCATCGGGTTGCTGATGTGACTATAAGCCCATCACAGGACACCACCCCGCCAACCATAACCGCTAACACGCCGACCGGAACGGATGTTCCAGTATCGGCAGCAATAACCGTAACATTTGACGAGGTGATGAATGAGGCATCTGTAGAGGGTGCGTTCTTCATTGATGACCCGTCGGTTACAGGAACGACCAGTTGGGCTGGTAACACGATAACCTTCACCCCGAAGGGCAACCTTGCATACTCCACAACATACAGCGTGACCATTGGAACAGTAGCAGAAGATCTGGCTGGTAACCCACTGGCAGATGATTTCACCTGGGGATTTACCACGAAATCTGCACCTGCTTACCCGTCACCATCAATCACGGACTGGAGCAACGACAAGACCAACGATAACGCACTGACCATCACGGTCAACGAGTCCGAAGCAGTATGCTTCAGCGCAACCGCTGATCAGACCATCGATACATGGGACTGGTATAAGGACGGAGCAGATCAGGCACACAACTTCGATAACTACACCACAAGCTGGAGCAGAAACGGCACATACAGTGTTTCGGTGAATGCAACGAATGCAAACGGTACATCGAACATGATTGCATGGACGATTACGGTGAACGATATCACGCCGCCAGCGCAGGTCACTGGACTAACAAACGACACACCAACTACTGCAACAGTCGATCTATCGTGGAATGCTAACACCGAAGATGATGATCTTGCAGGATATCGGGTGTATCAGGATGGTTCGCTGCTTGGCAGCACTGCCAACACTGATTACAACGTAGCAGGTCTTGCAGCAAGCACCACTTACGAATTCAATGTCTCTGCCTACGATGACAACGATCTCGAAGGTGTGGGTGCAAGCGTGACTGTGACAACAGCTGCTTACCCGGCACCAACTTATGGAGTTGTCATCTTGCAGCCAGTGAATCAGACGACCGTCGAAGGTGTGAATGCGACATATCTGCTGAACGTAACAAACACAGGAAATGTTGCTGACACATATACTCTGCAGGTTACGAACATCGATGGTGCAACCACGGCAGCGCTGAACAGGACAACGATGCCACTGGCAGCAGGAGCATCGGATGTTGTTGCTCTGGATATTGCCAACACGACTGCAGGAACGTTCAATGTGACCGTGAATGCAACCTCGCAGATAGATCCAACCGTGATCTTCACCACCGGTTACATCATGACAACGGTCGAAGTGGCACCTGCTGTTGCTACCAGCTTTGTGATTCTGGATCCAGCAGACGGTACGGTTGACGCACCAATCACTGTAACAGTTGAGGTGCATGATCAGTATGGCAATCTGATGAGTACGTATCAGGATGATGTGACACTCAGTGCCAGTGGCAGTGCAACAGGCGATGGTCTTGTCAACATAGTTGACGGTACTGGCAGTCTGGACATTTCGGATCAGGTTGCAGAAACCGTTGACCTGAGCCTTGATGATACCGAAGGAACTGGTCTGGATGTCAGTTCGACGCAGGATGTCGTATTTGATGCAGGGTCATTTGATCATATCGATGTGACACCGATTTCATGGACATTGAACGTTAGTGAATACAAGGATTTCAACGCCATTGGTTGTGATCAGTATGGCAATTCAGTAGATGGCGTAGTGTTCACATGGCACAGCACCAAAGAAAATGTCGGCACGATCGCTGATGACGGGAACTTTACAGCACTTGCATTCGGAACTACTGAGGTATATGCAACCAATAACAGTATTGAGAGCAACAAGGCGCAGGTGACCGTGAACGAGCAAGAAACTACCGGAAATGTGGATGATGGAAGCGGTGATGCCACGTCTGGTAACTCGACTGCAATCGTCAACCTCAATAACACCACGGTGAACGATACTGTCACTATCCAGCAAGTAAATCCATTAAACCTATCTGAGGTTGATGGAAACACAACTGGTCTGGGAGACGGTGCCAAATTGATCAAAGGCGCCATTGTGACAGTGAATTCTACAATCCTTGATGCACTGGTTACAGATGCTCCGAACAAGACAAGTTGGGTGCACATCGGAATGGGATATGATGACTCAGAACTTGATGGCATCGATGAAAATAGCTTGCACATCTACAAGTGGGTCAACGGCACCGGTTGGGTGAAGTTGGTTAAAGGTGACCCGGACTACTGCATCGCCAATGATAGAAACACCACTACAAACTATGTCTGGGCTAATGTGACCCATCTCTGCACCTTCGCACTCGTGGGCAGCGCACCGGCCATCGGCGGCACCCCTGGCGGCACCAGCAGCAGTGGTGGCAGCAGCAGCAGCGGCGGCGGCACATACCCACCAGGGTGGGGGGAACCAGCACCGACACCGACAGCAGCACCGGAACCAACCGTAGCACCGACTGAGGCACCGACGGTAGCACCGACTGAGGCACCTACGAAAGCCCCAACAGCAGCACCAACGGAAACCGCAACCACGGAGATGGAGACCAAAGGCACTCCCGGGTTCGGAGCAGTGTTAACGGTGTTTGCGATCGCTGGACTGCTTGTGGCTGCATATCTGGTAATGCGGCGCAGAGAGTGAGTGAATAAGCGAAGGGAGACCCTCCCTTCACTGCTTTTCTTTTTTTCCGGCATTACCCGGAAGCATACATTTTTATATTCTGCTCCATAAGTACGATGCATGAACGGCAGGTACTACAATGTCACTGTGACTGACGATGTGCAGGACATCGGATTTCACAGTTTCATCGAGAACACTGCAAATTCCTATCATGTGCAGGGCTATGTGTTCAATAATCCCGATGGCAGCGTGAAGACGCTGTGCAGCGGATCTGCCGAATCACTGAATGAGTTTCTCTATGCGATACAGACGCGGGCACCACCTGGTGTCGGCATCGGACAGTTTGTGAAGGATGAGATCATCACCGATATCAATCTGAATATACCTCCGGAGTTCTTGAAACTCGGAACTGATGAAATATCAGACATCGGCAGAAAACTGGACAAGGGTGTTAAACTGCTGGAAGCGCTCCCAGATATCAAAGAGAATGTTAGTATGTTGCCTGATATCAAGACCGGTATTGATGCGATGAACATGAAATTCGATGCTTTCACAGACGAACAAAGAACTTTCAATCAGAAAATGGGAGCGCATACCAAACGCTTTGATGGCTATATCGAAGAACAGCGGGAGCATAACAAACTTATGGGTGCGCACAACCTCCGTCTGGAGCAGATCCTGCAAAAACTCGCAGAAAAGTAACCATATATTCACTGAAAGTGAGGGGAAATGTTTGCAGTTGTATATCTGGTGCTATGCGCAGAGACTAAAATGAAGGGAGAATCCCACTCCTAATTTTTCTTTTTTATTCATTCTTCCGAATGCCCCAACCACAACCCTTATAAGCTAAACTTGTTCTAAATTCAACTAAATAGAGGATGAACAATGAGTCTGATAAGTGTTGCAGTAATAGGCGTCCTGACAAGTATCGCAGTATTCGGGATCAAGACCGGAGCCGGATGCGGACTCTCAAGCATCCGGAAGAGAGAGATCCTGTATGTTGCAGCAGGCTACCTCGTGATCTCAATCTTCATCGGCTACCTGATCACGCTATTCTCGATCGATTTTATGGAGGGCTTGCTCAATCTCGGTCTTATATTCCACACGATGCTCGCGCTCGCCCTGATCGCTGCGGGCGTGTACACGACAAGGAAGTGGAACTCCGGCTGCGATGTCACGAAGCGCACCTTTGCAATACTGTCGCTGCCGTGTCCGGTCTGTCTTGCCGCCATATTCATCGCATGTAGCATCCTTGCTTCACACATCGGTCTGGGCGGCATCGCAATCGGCATCATCGTCGGGGTGACCTTCTCTGCATTCGTGATCGTATCCTCGCTCTTCTTCAGGCGACTTGGCAAGACCCCTGCCGCACTCGGCGATGCGATGATCTTCATCGGACTCTTCTATATTCTTGGAGCGCTTCTAATGCCCGCATACATGAAGACAAAACAATTGGAGATAACTCCCGGGAACTTTGATCTCGCTGGAACCGTGGTACCACTCATAGCGCTGCTATTTGTCATAGCGATCGGATTTGCCATCGACAGGACAGAGGGGCGGTGAGGCACTAACATGGACACATCGACAGTAATATTTGAGACGCTGTACTGGATCTCGTACGCGCTCCTGTATCCGGTAATCCTTCTCCTAATGGCATTTGTGGTCTGGTCACTTGCGCTTGCTGGCGAGTTCATCTCCGAATACACAAGGAGATACCGGGATGTTACAGGGCTGGACGAGCTATGCGGGAAAACGGATGTTTCCGGCCTCCGAAACGCCAAACAGCCCTTCTTTGTATCTGCATTCATGCGCGATCTTGCAGACCAGATCGGGAGAGGATACTCTAAGATTGGAGCGGGATACTCCAATTTCGACAGGCTGTTTGGTGATTGCGAGATTGCGATGGCAAAGAAACTCGAGACGACGAGACTCTTAGCCACAGTCGGTCCGATGTTAGGTCTCATGGGCACACTGATTCCGCTTGGTCCTGCGCTGATGGGGCTTGCCGAGGGTGATGTGGAGCAACTCGCAAGCAATCTGGTGATCGCATTCGCAACCACTGTACTCGGACTTTTTTCAGGTGCCATCGGATTTAGTCTCACGATGATCCGCAGAAGATGGTACCAGCAGGACATAAACGACATCGAATGTATTCTCGATGCTTTTGAGGAGACATATGCCGAGAAGTAAGCGCACACGACGGAAAGGATTGATAGATGGCGATTCCGATCAGAGTCCGCTAACCAGCGTGGCAAATATCTTCGATGTCGCGATGGTATTCTCGGTCGCGCTGATCGTGATGCTTGTGGTGTCGTACCATCTGCCGCAACTGCTCGATCCTGACGCCGATCTCACCGTGGTCACAAACCCGGGACAGCAGGATATGCAGATCATCGTAAAGGAAGGGAAGACGATCGAGGTGATGAACATGACCGATAGGATCACTGGCGGGCAGGGCGAGGTGCTCGGGACGGCATACAAGCTTGCCGACGGGAAGGTAATCTATGTGCCAGAGAACCGGGCAGAGAACGGCAATGAATCGACATGAGCGATCCATCGATGCCACCGCCAGCCGGGCTGGGCTGGACATTGCCAGATGCTGTTCATGCGTGCTTTGGTTAAGTATTCAACTCAACTTTGAAACCCCAAAAAAACAGCCGCAGCCATTCGATCATTCACCAATCTCCGAAAAGATCATACCGCAGCATCCGGATTTTCAAGATTCTTAATATCTCGGCTAACTCATCACTCATCTTTGTCGAGCGATTCACGTAAAGTCGCTTATCCTTGAATATCTCGTGCTCATAGTAACCAACCACATCTCTTCCAGATTTTATCGTATAGGGGAGCTCCCTGAACGAGTACTCCACTCTCTTGTCCTTGAGAATCGCCCGCATTAATTGCTAATCTGTTCTGGCGTCTTTGTGGCGTCTTTGTGGCGCCTTATGGCGTCTTAGAACATACACCGTACCCTTTCCGGTAGTGCCGATTTGCTCAAACAGTCCTGATGCCGCCAGATCCGCCAGATCCCGTGAAGAGGTTCTTTCAGAGGTATTGCAAACTTCCTGATGGCACTGTCTGAAAATTAAGTGATTTATCACCGCGGTCTGCGATCTGTGCAGCAGCGCCGAAGGCAGTACGCGGAGGGCGCAGAGTTTCGAGACCGTTTTCAACCCTCTGCGTGGCTCTGCGCACTCTGCGGTGGAATCTAAGGTCCGGAATCGAGCACAACAGTCTCCATATCCTCCCCGATCGTGACATCACAGCCGCAGTACTCGCGCACCGTCGCAACCATCTCATCCTCAAATCCAATCGTGTGCGGATACAGGTGCGTCAGGATGATCCGCCCAACCGATACCCCGACCATCATCTCACCGAGCATCCGCGGCGTCGTGTGATTGGTGACATCAGGCACCGAGTCAGGAAACGAGCACTCATGAATCAGGAGGTCTGCGCCGCTTCCGAGCGCAGCGATGCTCTTTACTGGTTCGGTGTCGCCAGAGTACACGACCCGCACACGTCCCTCCTCGTCAGCGATGCCGTAGCCAAGCGAAGGCATCCCGTGTGCGGTCTTCGCGCAGATGATCTCATATCTTCCGAGCGAGACACGATCCTGATCAGCCATCTCAAAGACCTCGATATTCATCCTATCCAACATGTAAGGATACGCATCGAAAACCCGTGAAAGCCACTTTCTGGTGCCGGATGGTCCATATACCCGAAGATCGTGGCTTCCGCATAGCCATTTCGCCTTTATAAGACTCATGACATCTGCAACATGATCGAGATGCAGATGTGTGAGGAACACGTGCCCGATCGCTGCACAGTTCAGAAGGCGCGGAAGAACGCCGCTTCCGCAGTCGAACAATACCGGCGAATCGAGATTTACAAGAATGCCTGACTGCACCCGGTGCGGCTGGGGCATGGCAACTCCGGTCCCGATCAAGGTTATCTCAATGGCCATGGTTTACCAGAGGGGCGCACGATTCAAAAGATTTCCGCAAGTTGTGCGGTCTGTCCGGACTGGTAATGATGCGTTCCTGTTTGTTGTTGTGAGACATGGCAGGTACCCCGGATACGGCCGGCTGGAATACATGCGGCTGGCTGTAAGTGCCGTTTGGTAAGCCCCGCACCACCAGAGTGACATCTACAACTTAAATGGGCTCGCTGCGATTCGAACGCAGGATCCCCGCCATGTCAAGGCGATGTCATAACCGACTAGACCACGAGCCCGTGAATCATAAGTGTAAGTGGATGGATAGCAATATAAACATTACGCGAACAAAACCAGACGATGGAATGCGAACTACATGAGGATGTGCTGACAGCAGGAAGTGAAGCGGTCGAAGAACTGTATGATCGTGGCTTCTACGGTCGCGTAAAGGAC
>JAUWCK010000151.1 GCA_030609345.1 Methanosarcinales archaeon
GTGAATACTCCTATCGTGTGGAATTCGAATATGTACCACTCGGAAGAGGCTGCAAAACTCCTCTGCGGCGTTGTCGATGTCTATCTCGGAGATTTCAAGTACGGAAACGACGGATGCGCAAAGAGATACTCGAATGCCCCTCATTACTGGGATACTGTCACGAGAAACTTCCTCTGCGCTTACGACGACTCAGAGATCCTGCTGCGGCAGCTGGTGCTTCCAGGACATATCGAATGCTGCACCGCACCGATCATCGATTGGGTGCGCGATCACATACCCGATGTCAGGTTCAACCTGATGTTCCAGTACCGTCCCGCATATCTGGCGCACCGGTATCCGGAGATCGCCCGATCGCTCACCGAGGGCGAGTGTGAGCACGCGAGCGGGTTGCTTGCCGAGAGCGGGGTCTACAGTGATTGACTGCGGATCAGACGTATCGCATAATTTTAAGTACTCCTGCCACGGATTCATACCCATGAAAGAACAAACCGAAGTCAGGAATCTCAAAGAGGGCAGATATGTGATCATCGATGATGAAGTGTGCACGATAAAATCTATCTCGAAATCAAAGCCTGGAAAACACGGGTCTGCCAAAGCACGGGTCGATACCATTGGGCTTTTCGATGGACAGAAGCGGTCGATCGTGCACCCTGTCGGAACCAAGATATTCGTGCCGATCGTCGAGCGGAAGAATGCACAGGTTCTCTCGGTCGCAGGCGATGTCGTACAGTTGATGGACATGACTGATTACACCACATTTGAACTCCCGATTCCCGCGGAGTATAAGGATCGCGTGGTGGAAGGGGCTGAAATCCAGTACATCACAGCGCTTGGCAAGATACGGCTCGATATGCGCTGATGTTCGAACGCTGCGTCTTTGCGGATGCAGTCTCTACTTATGAAGACGCTCGCTTCGTGATATTTGGCGTGCCCTTCGATGCCACCTCCTCGTTTCGACGCGGAAGTGCCGAGGCGCCCGATGCCATGCGGAAGGCGAGCTACAACTTTGAGACGTACAACGATTTTTACGGCATCGATCTTACTTCTGTTCCCGTGCACGATCTCGGCAATCTCGATCTCGGTTATCTCGACCTTGACCGCTGTGTCGATGACATGCTGTGCATGACAGGGGACGTTGTCAGGGGGGCTATCAGGGACTCCAAAGTTCCGATCGTGCTCGGCGGCGAGCATACGCTGACCTACGGCTGCGCAAGGGCTTTTTCCGAGGTATACGATGATATCGGGATCATTATCCTTGATGCACATCTCGATCTGCGTGATGAGTATCTCGGGGTAAAACAGTCTCATGCGTGCGTTTCAAGAAACATCATCGACGATCTGACCGATCGGTGCGTCCTGATCGGCGTAAGAAGCGGATCGGCAGAGGAGTACCGGTATGCAGAGGAGAACGGGATTATGTGGCATTCCGCAGACGAGGTCTGTGATGCCGGCATGGAGTCTGTGATGCGGCAGGCGATCGATGCATTATCTGACCGCGGCGCCCGCAGGATATATCTCTCCATCGATTTCGACGTGATCGATCCCGGATACGCGCCCGGTGTCGGCAATCCTGAGCCGTTCGGGCTCGATCCGCGGGATCTGCGTGCTGCGATACGGATGGCTGCGCCGCATGTATGCGGATTCGACATCGTCGAGATCAGTCCCAGGTACGACCACGGAGAGAGCGCAATTCTCGGCGCACGGCTGGTGCGGGAGTTTATCGCGGCAAAGAGCGCACGGCAGGGGTAGATGTAAAAGTAGAGGTAGATAGAAGTAGAAGATGAGGTGGTCTCGGATTATGAAGATACACGGCTGGACTGGAAACATTGCAACGATCGATCTTGATTGTGGGACGGTCAGGCAGGAGAAACTCCCAACAGATGTTGCAAGAGACTTTCTCGGTGGAAGAGGGCTTGGCGCATCTATCCTGTGCGAAACGATGGATCCGGACCCGAAAGCAGACGCGTTCGATGCCCCACTCATACTTGCAGTGGGTCCGCTCACAGGCATCGCACCGATGTCGGGCAGGCATTCGTTCGTCACGAAATCACCGCTCACCGGAACGATTGTCGACTCGAGCGGTGGCGGCTGGTTCGGAAACGAATTAAAACGCGCCGGATTCGACGCGGTAGTCATAAACGGGCAGTCAGAGACCCCAGTCTATCTCAGCATCGATGGTCATGACGTGCGCATCGAGGATGCATCCGATCTCTGGGGATTAAACGTACGCGAGACTACGAAGAGACTGGAAGAGCGCGGTAAAGTGGCGTGCATCGGGCGTGCCGGGGAGAAGTGCGTCCGTTTCGCAAACATCATGAACGATTACGTCCATGCATGTGGACGCGGCGGCATCGGCGCTGTGATGGGGCACAAGAGATTAAAGGCAATCGTGGTGCATGGAAGCACCAAACCGAGCATTGCAGACGAAATGGGATTTGAAGATGCGAACAAGGAGATCTTACGGCTGCTTCATGCAAGCCCGACGCTAAAAAGTCTTTCAACGTACGGGACGCCGTCGCTTGTGAACCTGATCAATTATCTTGGATTGATGCCGACCAGGAATTTTAAAGACGTCCGGTTCGATGTCGAGTCGATATCCGGCGATTACATCGAGGAGAATTACGAACTGAAGCGACGTTCCTGCCACAAATGTTCTGTTGCATGCAAACACCGCACAAAGGAAGATATCGAGATTCCTGAGTACGAAACGATCGCTATGTTCGGTCCTGATTGTGATAACAGTGATTTCGATAAAATCATGGATGCAAACCGGGTGTGCAACGATTACGGGATGGATACGATATCGTGCGGCTCAACCATCGCCTGCCATCAGGAACTGCGCGGAAAGACGCACGGATTATCAGAACTGGCGGCAATGATCGGGGAGCGGGAAGGAGTCGGAGACGAATTGAGCACGGGATCGAGAGCGTATGCGGACGCGGCAGGAGCAGGCGATGCAAGCATGCACTCGAAAGGGATGGAGATACCAGGATACGACCCCCGCGGCGCACTCGGGCAGTCGCTTGCGTACGCAACCTCGAATCGCGGCGCATGTCATATGCGGGCGTACATGATTGCGCCAGAGATCATCGGCAAGCCGAAACTGATCGACCGGCACACTTTTGCAGGAAAGGCGGGTCTGGTCAGCATCTTCCAGAATCTCTCGGCTGCGATGGATTCGCTCACAGTCTGCCGTTTCTCATCCTTCGCACTCTCGGCAGAAGAGTACTCAGGTATCCTGAGTGCGGTCACAGGAATCCGGTACACAACAGAAGATCTGCTGCGGGTGGGCGAGCGGATATGGAACCTTGAGCGGATATTCAACCTGCGTACAGGGTTCACACGGGCAGACGACACGCTTCCCAATCATTTCTTTGGAGACGGCGGCATCGACCGTGGCGAATTCGAAGATGTGCTGGATGAGTACTACCGCTTTCGCGGATGGGGGCTGGATGGGGTGCCTGCCGGCTGGAAACTCGAGGAACTCGGGTTACAACCGGATTGGTAGCCCCCAACCAAGCGAAATATCTTTTGATTCCGGTTATGTTAGCACATTCGCGGTTCCGGCATAAGAAACATGAAAAATAGGTATGGCTCAGGCATTGTTGCAGTATACCACTCCTTAAGCACAATCTGGAATTCTAACATTTCAGAACATCGTTTTAGAGGGCGTGTGTTATTCGTGTGGAATGATTTTTCAGACCCGATCATACTTCCGAAAGTTACAAAAACAGATGCGGTTTACTATATTCGTTGTTCTGTGCGAGACGACTCTTGCTTGCGCGCTTATGCCAGATACGCCTGCAATGCACCCGCACAACAACGTTAATATAAAGCACCCTATAACGATATGTAGAGGATCAAAAAAATGGCACGATTTGAAGAAGCAGAAAACAAGCTACTTCGAAAGAAGATATGCATGAAATGCAACGCA
>JAUWCK010000005.1 GCA_030609345.1 Methanosarcinales archaeon
GCTCGATGAATCGGACAAGGTGACCGAGCTGGTCTGCGATCACTGCGGGATGATCGCCACGTTCGACCGGAGGAAGAATATCGCATTCTGCACCAACTGCGGCGCTGAAACCGATATCTATCCGGTCGAGATGAGTTACGCATTCAAACTACTCCTCGATGAGATCAAATCACTCGGTGTTGCGCCGAGACTCGAACTGGTGGATGCGGCGTAAGTGTCTGCGGAGCAGAAGTTCATCGTGCATTTCAGAGCGTTTTGCCGGTGCGGATCGCACCGGCACATTTGGATAGGAATATCTTGGGAATTTCTCTGAGTTATTTTAATTGCGATATTATCTCTAAAAAGGAATCTCCACATTTCTTAGTGATTATGCGACGTTTCTTACTTCCGAATTGTATTTTTGTGTTCCTTATCACCGCATGTCTGGAAGTGCGACCCCATCCTTTTGCTAAGACGATGGGATAAAATTCGGACTTATTGTACGCGTCAGGGCATTTCTTCAACATTTTTAGTGCGCTTTTAGATCCGTTAGTAAGCTGTTCTTCGATTCCACTTGCGTCTATATGTTTACTTTTTAATTCAACAATTCCAACAATTAGTGTATTATTCTGATTTACAAAAATAATACAGTCACCGATTTTACGATCACTGCAAATCTTTTCGCCTTTTAATATAACATGTTCCTGCGATGTGTTAAGCTTGAGCTTGCAGCCCGTACCTTTCTCTGAACACCGTTTTATAGTCTTATCGGCAAATTCGATATTGATACAGTCGATAACAGACATGAAAACTCCTTATGTCATATATCCTCATCTAAATCCCTTTCAAGTCTTAGTATCTCATCATAGAGAACTTCATGGACTTTAAGAAATTCTTCCTGCGATATGCCGTCTTCTTCTGTTATCTTGACTTCTGCTATCCTGCTTCCAATTTTAGTTTTATCAAAGTTGAATACATAAGCAGCGAGTTCGTCACGCTCCAGATAATCATCTTTATCATATCCATATTTTTCAACACGTTTTTCCGGTTCGATTTTACTGAGCATGATGAAATTGCTCAACTGCTCCAGTAGGTACTCGCTATGGGTGGTAATTAATACATAAACACCATTTCTGATCAGCCTTACCAGATACTTCGCTAATATGCGTTGATTTGCTGGGTGCAGGTGTGCTTCAGGCTCTTCGATGATCAGGATGCTTCCGGGTTCGATGATATATTTTAGATAAAGGAACAATGGTGCCAGTTCGGAGACGGTCGAGGATGCTCGATGCAGAGGGATTTCAGTATCGTGATACTTATATCTGATCTCTGAGTAAAGATAATCATCCAGTGTTCGAACAACGATCTCTCCTTTGATCAATTCCTCTTCGAATTCTTTGGCAAGCGGATAAAAAGTTCCCTTCTTTTCGGGTATGTCAATGATAGACGATATAAAATCTGATACAACACCTGAGAATGAGGGGATTCCTCTAAATTTTTCTATGCCAACAAGCGGGGCATTTCTCACCATACTCGCAGTAAGCGCTTTATGACCTTGGAGTATACCAGACCGTGCAGCAGGGAGGTAATAGCATGGTATCGCAGCTTTTTTAAGTATATTGAGAGCACACTCTCTGACGATTACATCCATTAAACGAAATCCTTCACCTTCCAGCCGCACCCTGTCTATCTGGATTAGATATTCTTCTTCTTTTCTACTCGTCTTAAGTTCTCTATCCAACCATTCAGTTACTTCAACCTTTATTTTAACGTCTGATTTAGGATATTTTTCAATCTTCAACTGTTTCTTCTTATAGATCACATGAACATCATCAGAATCGAAATTGATTTTAAATTCAAATAATCTTTTTCCAATTCTGATCAATTCGTTCAGCGGGCTGGCATACGAACGCGAGATTTCCTCACTTAACCTTTGTTCATACAATTTATCAAAAATCTTAGTGGTTATTTTATCTAACAATGGTTTTGGAATCTCTATTTCTTCACCCTCTTTTGAGTTGTTGATCTGTTCTTCCAATACTGCTCGTTCATCAGCAAAATTTTTTTGACTTGTGTACAGTCCAAGATTTCGAAGAAAAAAAAGCCCACGTAACCCATGTGGATAATGTGGTGGCATATCTCTAAACGGAATAGTTGGAGTATATGTTTCATATATCGAATGAATCAACATCGCAGCGTATGATTTTCCCGAATTATTGGGTCCAATAAACAATGTAAGCGGTTTAAGCGAGATATTACCCTCAATTATCGGACCGAAATCCTTCATCTCGAGATTCAGTCCGATCTTTTTATTAGTCATCCTTCTTCTTATGGTCGGCATGATCACTCACTTAATCATTTTTATTCGGCAATAAGTCTTGCGGACGAGTCATGCTACAATATCTCATCAAACACGAGATCCTCCCACTTCCGCGCCCCGATAACAACCTCAAACTCAACCGGCGTCAGCACAGGCACAGGAAACGCTGCGGCATTGTCGATTGCGATCCGCGGGCATGCTGTGTTCACAAACGCATCGACGCGAAACGGAGCCAGCGCTTCTGGTGTTATCATGTCAGCAAACAGGATGTGCGCGTCCAGACCATGCTCTTCTGCCATGTTGCGCAGGTCAAACGCGAGATCCTTCCTGCACTGCCCGATCTTGGTGGAGACGAGGATCCCGAACGACTGCGCATCAAGCGACCGCTCGATTGCAGCACAGCGCTTGCGAAGCACCTTATCGACATCCGGCTTTCTGAGCTCATTCATCTCCGGATCCGCAATCCAGACCGGCTTTTTGGTCGCAAGCGAGACCCCGAGCGCATGAAAATCGCCGGTACCGATATACAGGTACTCATCGCAATCAGGAACCGCAGAGAAGTTGCACCCGAGCACGAGTCCGGGATGTGCGATGCGCGCATCACCGCTACTGATGACGCCGTGTACGCCGTAATCTGCAAGATACCGCTTCACATAAGGAAGTTTATGTACAAACTGAGCCGTCGAGACAAGCCCGACGCAATCTCCGACCACTCGAACCGCTTTTGTTAGCACTGGAAGAAGATCGATGCTGGATTCTGCCTCGACAAAGATTACGTTCTCTATCTGTATATTCGGTATCTCTGCATGTCCGAACTGGAACAGGAGGTCCACAGACTCGAGAAGTGGTGTATCGATGTCACACGCGCCGAAGCAGGAGTTTGCAGATATGACAACCCTTGAACCTGTCCGCTCTTCAATTTCCTCTGATACCTTGATCGCTTTCCGCTTGAAACCGTCCGGAAACTGGAGTCCGACGGTTTTAGCACGGCTTCTTCCGATTGTGTCGATGATGTGGTTCAGACCGAAGTCGTACACATCATCGATCATACTTGCTTTGGCAGGAAGTACTTCTTGATCAGCGTATCGCATTGTGAACAGGTGATCATGAGCCAGTCGCCGACCATTTGCTGGTTGAAATGCTCAAAGATCGATGCCCCGCAGTTCGGGCATGAGTAATATTCTTTGAAGTAATAATTGTAAAATGTCGGATTATCCTGCAGCCACCCAAGAACAGATAACATGCGCTCGAGATACCGCTGCTCCGGTCCTGCCTCGCCTTCTGCCTCCATCGCGGTCTCAAGCCGTTCTTTCAGATCCCTGAAATGCCTCTTCGACTTCTCCCGGATCCTCTTATAATCTGTCACGTAATCAATAGTATCTTTTAAATATTTTGAATACAGCTCGCCGCTTGCGCCAGTCCCTCTGCGCGTGATCGTCTTTATGAAGTACTCACTCATCAGGTCCTCCATCAGATCGAAGCACTCTGTGCAGATATCGTAGCTCTCATAATGCGTCGAATCCAGTTCACCATGACAGATGATGCACGCCTTTCGTTCCATGAGAGATAGGTAAACTTATACGAATTTAAAGGTATGTCCGGTTATGGGGATGCTTGTGGCGTGTGGCGGCAGGTTTCATCGGATCGCATGTCAGTTGCGTCTGTGGTACCTCGAGTTCTCGGCGGATATGGCGCTGGTTTCACGAAACTGATGGAGTAAGGGGTGTTGTGAGCCCGGACGCGGAAACGATGGCGTGAACGGGCTCTGCAAAGCCGCCTGTTCCAGGTCAATCCGTGGGCGCGGGTTTCGCGGCGCCAGCCGGATAATGCGAGGTCATCGCCGCCGCGCCAGATATGCGACAGCTGCGAGTCCGGTGGTCGCGAAGAGTGCGCCGAAGCCAGGGGTCTTCTTCTTCGTCTGTGCCGTTTCTGCTGCTGTGGCAACTTCTTGAGCCGATCCGGTTGCTTTGTCTCTTGCTTCACTCTCTCTGGGAGCTGAAGTTGCTTCAGGTGTCGGTGCGGGCATCGCTTCCTCCGCCGCACCCTCACCACCGTATGCAGGGGTTGCGGTGGGCACCTCTTCGGGCGCGACCAGCGTGCCGGGTTCGGTGGTTGCTTCGCTGATCTTATCGATCACTGGCACCTCCACAAACAGCGATGTGTATGGAGTTACGAACCCGAACTCCAGTGAAAGGTCAGTAATCTCGGACACAAGCGCATCAGTCTCGCCTTCGACAACCATCCGGTCCATCAGTTCCCGTATCTTCGTGTGCGCCCAGAGTTTTGGAACAAAGCTGTTATCGGGTCCGGGAACGACTGGAAATGTCTTGTCGAAGCTGCAGCTGCCTGTGCGCGTGACCGCGTCGATGCTTGAGTCGATGTTTCCTGTGCCTGCCGGATATCTGGCGAGTATGATGGCGTCAGAGCCTGCAAAGAGTGTGTTGTAGCCCGTGTTCACGATATCGGATGCACGAGGGTATGAGAAGCCCATGTCGGTTATCACAGGTGTTGATATCGTCTCGTAGAATGTGTTCATCTCGGATTCAGCGTTCTTTCCAGGATAGAACTGTTCTGCCACCCCACAGTTTTCAAGGGAGAGCGCCCTTAAGAAGTCGTAGTTCGCCTCATCCTCGATCCCAAACGCAATGGTGAATATGGACGCTCCTGCCCGGTTTGCAGCTTTTACATTATCCCTGATCGCATAAGGAGATGTCACGCCCTCGGTGGGCTCTCCATCGGTTAAAAAGACGATGATCGGGACACGCTCCGAATCCGGCTCAAACATGCCGAGCGCAGTCAGTAGTGCCTCGTTGATGTTTGTGCCGCCGTCCGCACCGAGTGCGTTCACAAAGTTCGCCGCCTCTGCCTTTGTTTGTGTGTTTGCTTCCATGAGCGTGTCACTGAATATCACGCTCTGCCGATCAAAGAAGATCACATTGAAGTAGTCATCAGGCGGGAGGTCTGCGATGATACCTGCAAAGACCCTCTGCACCTGCGCGATCTTGTTGCCACTCATGGAGCCTGATTTATCGATCACAAAGATGATCTCCTTATCAAGAGCCGCGGTCCCGAGGTCTTCGACCGATGGAGAGAAGATGTGCATCAGGTAACCCTGTCCGCCGGTTTCGTAGAAGAGCATCTCGCCGCTTAACGATGTGCTGTCGGTTGTGAAGACGATTCTAAGATCCTGGTCAGGAAGTGCCTTCGCATCATACTTAACTCGTGCTTTTGTTGAAGAGAGGTACTTAACATTAGCCCCCTCAAATCCCGGAGTGTCCAGAGAGATAATCCGGTTCACTGATGCGACTGTTATATTTACAGACAAATCAGGCACGCTGTGCGCCACATCGGTCTCTCGCAGCGACAGCACGTACTCATACTCGCCAAGCGTTTTTTTAACAGGCTGCTCGTAAGTCAGACGAACGATAATGCTCTGGTGGGGTTTAAAACTTAAGGAATAAGAGAATATGTTCTCCTTCTTCGTCTTTAAGACGCCAGCCGTTCTTCCTTCCGAGACCGCCGCCTCAAACCGCTCATCTGCCTCTTTCTTGGGGAGCACGTCTGCTTCGTACTCGACGCCGTCGATGATCAGGCTGAAGCCCGAGATGAATGCACCATCAGGGATCAGGAACCTGAACTCGTCGTCTGTTGCAGTATTGTGCGGGTTTGTGAGCTTCTCTTCAATGCTTGTTGTCGCATAGCCGTTGTTCACATTGGCTGTGATGTGCAGGTAGTCGATGGTAGTACCAGTGGCTGCGCTTGAGGTCTGGGTGCATCCTGCAAGTATTGCCAGTACAATCAAGCAAATGCAGATTCCCCTGAACGTCTTCGTTGTTACTGTTTCCGATAACTGAACTTTGAATTCCATTTATATCTCCTCCTAAGAGTTGTATTCCATCTCATCTATACTTATTAATTCTTCGTTCTCTCAATAGAAGTACCGCGATCAATAACCCGATCATCGCGAACACCGCTTTAAATCCCGGTAATCCGAATATCCCGGTTCCATCCCGATCTTCAGAGGGGGTTGTTGGTGATGGCGGTGTTACCGATGGTCCCAGTCCTGCGCCGACAGATCGCACCCTGATCGGCAGCTCGAGCGTATAATCCTCGGCATTCGCCATATCGTCTCCGAAGTAGTAGACCACTCTTCCTTCCACAGTGAAGTTGCCGACCTGGTTTGCAACGATTGCAACCTCGATATTCCTACCCACACCCGGCTTGATCTCGTAATCTGATGTGAACTGCCCGGCTCCTGACATGGCAAACCCGGAAGAGGTAACGCTCATGCCGGACGGCGGGATTACGATCACCTGAACATGCATCACCGGCTTTGTTATCAGGTTCACAGCCGAGAGCTTGAGCAGGATGTTGTCTCCGATCACGACATCGGTCCTCTCGCCGTGCAGCTTCACGCTTGCGTTCTGTGGCGCTGTGGGCAGCAGTCCAGCCGATGCGACGACTGTAAGCGTTGCGCTATCCGATCTCGCGGTGTGGCGCTCTCCGCGCTCGTCATAATACGACACCTCTGCCGGATCCAGGTTAAACGTGCCACCGAGAGGTGGTTTTATGACATACTGGAGCGTCCGGGGCTCGTCTGGCTTGAGCAGCGGATACTCTGCACGCACAGAACCGCTCATCAGCTTGAAACCTGAAGGAACGGAATCCGTAACCACGATGTCCCTGATCTCGCCAGTTCCGGTTGCTCCTGCGTTTCGCACAGTCACAGTCACCGTCGTCGTATCCCCTTCCTCGATCGTATGCGGCGAGGGTACTTTTGTCACAGAGAGTGATGTTGCGGGGTATATCTCAACCCGAAGCGCTCCCGCGTTGTCGTCGTACCCGCCACGCTCACCTGTCGTGAGGCAGTCAAAGATGCTGAACCGGATCTTCTTCCCGTCTCCAGTGCGGTAGTATGTGTATGTGTGATTCTCAATATTGCTTACTGCTGCCTCTACCGGTTCGCCATTAAACTCGATTGAATTGAACGGGTCGTCGTATGCATTTCCCCTGCCCATCCGAAACTGGGCATCTGCCCAGCCCCAGTCTTTATCCCTCCTGAACTGGAAGACGCCAGAGACCACGATTCTGTATTCACGATCTTTCTCAAGGATTATTGATGATTCGACCGATGAGCCAGTGTCTTTTGGTCCGAGCGCGTAGACCTGGACCGTGTCGAGTGGGGGATCAGTGGATGCGGATGCTGGCATCGCCAACATGGTCAGCAGTATTGCAATGATTCCAAAAGTTGTCATCCATACTCGATATCTTCTATGCACGGTTCATAACCTCTCTTATTGCAAGTAGATTCAACTTCGGCTGCGGGTCATGTGCCTGTGAGCACCGGTCTGGCTCTTTGCCTCGCTTTTTGATGAGTAATCCAAACAAATTCATCATCTCAATCTCCTTCTTTTGATCAATAATGCTACGAGCAACACCCCGATAACCGCAACCACCGCACCGAATCCGGGCGTACTCGATCCTTTCGATTCCGACTGGCTTTCTGTCTGATCCGCGCCTGGCTCTGCCTCTGCTCGCACCGTGATCGGCAGGGTGAGTGTGTGATCCTCGGCATCATCGCGATCATCGCCGAAGTAGTAGATGATCCTGCCGTTCACATCGAACTCTCCGACCTGATTCGATCGTATCGCAACCTCGATATCCTTACCGGTTCCGGGCTCAAGTTCGTAGGTAGTCGTGTACTGCCCGGCTCCTGACTTGGCAAAAGCAGAGGAGGTGACGCTCATCCCCGATGGCGGGATGATTATTACCTGCACATGCATCGTTGGTTTGGTGATCAGGTTCACAGCCGAGAGTTTCAGCAGGATATCCTCGCCGAGCACGACATTGGTCTTCTCACCGTGAAGCTGCACGCTCGCGGTCGAGACTGACGGGTTGCTGCGGGATGTGCCGCCGGAAGTGCTGCCCTCTGTGGATAGGATGACCTTGATGGATGCAGGTTCTGATTTCACCTCCTGGATGTTCCCGTCCTCGTCTGCATAAGTTACGGTGGCAGGGTCAAGCGTGAATGTGCCGCTCTCCATTGCTCTGATTGTGTACTGGAGGTCTCTTGTCTCGCCGGGGCGGATCTGGTCGTAGCGCTTGGGGTTCGGGAAATCGCCGCTTGTGAGATCAAAGCTGGGATGGATCGCATCAGTGATCTCGATGTCGGTTGCGTCAGTGGTGCCGGAGTTCTCTATGGCTATGGTGATTACCGTCTCCTGGAACTGGCGGATGGAGTGGGGGGCGGGGGATTTGGTGATGGTGAGCGCGGTGTGGGTTGCGAGCGTGGGATGGGAGATGGTGACGGTGGGTTCGGGGGAGGCGTATTTACGAACATAAAACCAGTCAAACCATCCAAAGTGAGACGAACTGGACCCAAACGAATCTATCTCTAAATTCTTATCATCCCAATCTGTATCGCTTATGCTCCTTTGTCCAATATTAGTGCCATCGCCACTATAGACTTTGGAGATTACTTGGTTTGAGTTAAGTACAAGTACGAGTTTATAATATATTCCAGTATTTGGTGTGAAAGCATCACCGGTATGGTCAGTATAAGAACTTCCCCCATACCGCACATTTATGGAACTACTATCATAAAAAGCATGATAACTTCTCTTATTGATATCGGTTCCCATGTCGTAGAAGGCGATTCCAGCCATGTACCTTGAGGTTATATCCGTTTTTACTTTTGTTTCTGCTACAAATGGTCGTGAGAATGTTCGTTTTGTAGATAAAACATTACCACTAACTTGAGGTATTTTTGCATATCCAGTGCCACTTGTATCAATTGTTGCTCCAGCACCAGCATCCTGATACCATTTTATTCCAATCGTATTGGCGTTAAAATCATCAAAAAACTCAAACACCGCCTCGCCATCACTCTCACTCACCGCACCCGGATTCCCATACCACATCGTAATCATCGCCTCACCATTCGCATGAATCAGAGGCACCTTCACCCATATCGCAGCACGCTTTGACCCCGCATCGAACTCTTCGATCCAGTAACTCAATTCACGCCCGTCCGCATCCGTGAATCTGATATCATCGCCATCGGCTTGCGCTTCTTCTGGAAATTCATTGCCAGATAACTCCACCAGCACCTGATAATCGCGAAGCGTCTCGCCAGAGTTCTCCTGAATCGCAATCTCTCGCTGATACTGCCAGCCCGCAAGTCCCGCAGATGCCGATGCCGGCAGTGCCGCAAGCAGCAGCAGACCGGCAAGAACCGATGCCAGAACCGCCATTTCCATTTTACGCATCCTTCATCACCTCTCGTATCGCAAGCAAATTCAGCCTCGACTGCGGTTTCATCATCGTCGTAAGCGGGTCCACGAAGAGAATGTTCTCCTTAACCAGATACCTCTTAGAGACCTCATCCACCTCGTTCATACCGATCTCATCTCGGGTCAGGAACATCTTCAAAGCAGAGGCAAGTTTCTCGTAGGATACATCACAACACCTGCTGCCTATCATTATCTCATCACCCAGTTCCTTAACAAGCTTCAACCGGGTCTCTATCTCGCCAGTCCTGAGCGTAAGCATCCCATTAACCTTCTTTTCCCTTTCTTCCGCATTCACGAGCTCAACCAAACATATTGGCTTACCGCCGCAATGATGCCACGCAAGCTCTTTCTCCTCATCGCTAAGTCCATACTCCTCCAGAAACGCGGTGGTCGTTTCTCTGTCAAAATCATCCACCGGAAGGTATCTGCACCGATCTTCCAGCATCGCCTCGCTATGGACATCCTCAATGAAGAGCGAGTCCGATGAAATTGCAAATACGTGTGCTAAGTGTAATTCCTTGGTTAATCGGATAAAAAAGTTAAATAATTTGTATATCAGCAAATCATCCACTTTCAAGTCTCCTATCACCTGCAATTCATCGATGATTAAAACGGGCGTACGCTTCTTTGATATTTCCACAAAGAACCGCTCTATGTATTTGAACATATCTTTACTTTTATCTTTTTTTTCAAATATCTGTTCAAACAGATTTATTGGTATCGGAATTCCACTAACTGCGCCCAGATCCTTCAATATCGATTTTGCATACTCGGTGACATTATCAACCCCCCTGTCCTCGTCGATCTCGAATAGAACGTTTAAGAAGTCTTCATAGTCCGTAATGAACCTCCCGCGCAGGTTAACATAGAAAGGGGCATATTCATCGGGTAGTTCTTTGATCAGGTGACTGACCATCGTGGTCTTTCCGCTGTTTATCGGTCCGTAGATGAAGGTGATTAAGGACGGTTCGGTGTCCAGTATCTTCATAATCTCTTTCATCTCCTTCTCGCGGTCGTGAAATGCAATTCTTTTCATCTTCTTTTCCTCCATAGATATACTGCCAACAGCCCCATAACTGCGACCATCGCCCCAAAGCCCGGCACCACGAGCTCCCGCGCTTCGGATTCAGAATCCGCGGAACGAGGATCCTGCTCAACGATCAGGGTGAGCATATCGTACCGTGTCGGGGACTTTGGGCTGCCCCTGAACTGGTAGTACACCTCGCTTTCGATCTCATGCGTTCCGACCTCGTTGCCTGTGAGGCGCACCTCGATTGACCGCACATTGTCGCCGGATTCGATTACCTGGGTGCAGGTGTAGATTCCGGATCCGGCTTTCGCGAATGAACTGCTGGTAACCGAGACGCCGGATGGCGGCTTTAAGATTAACTGGATGGTCATCGAGGGGTTTCCGATCGGGTTTACCGCGGATAGCGTGAAGATGGCATCCTCGCCTTTCTTGATCGCGGTTCTTGTGGTTCCGAAATAGACGCTTGGTCCGGTT
Organism: Methanosarcinales archaeon; assembly: GCA_030609345.1. The sequence goes on from JAUWCK010000005.1 coordinate 11,096, forward strand.
CGCTCAACTGTTATCGGGAGTTCCTCGAAACATGAGTTTGATTTTGAATCGGTTGCTTCGACTCTGATTACATGCTTGCCTGTTGTGAGAGAGTTTGTTGTTACGGTGTATGTTCCGGCTTGGTTTTGGGATTCGAGCATCGCTCCATCGAGCAGTATCTTTATTGAGGCGACTCCGCTGGGATCGTTTGCGCCGTAGATTATTGTTACCTTTTCGCCTTCTTCGAGGAGTTCGTTATTATTGTATTCGATGATAGCTGGCTTATCGATGCGTATCGCAGGTGAAGAGACGTCCGCAGCGGTCAGGTGTCCGGTTATCGACTCTGTGACTCCGGATGTGACGTGTACTGAGGTTAGCCACTCATCGTAGCCATATTTTTCTAATTTGAGTGTGTGTGAGCCGGGTGAAGCGTCTGAAATTGTTGTTGGAGTCGTGCCTTTGTATACGCCGTCGAGATAGATGTCCGCGCCGGAGGGGGTGGAGGAGACTGAGATAGAGTCAGCCTCCTGGGTTAACGTTGCATATACCGATGCCGCATGACATGCATATACTGATCCCGCATCAGATACCGATGTCGTACCTGCTGAAACGTAGACGGTTTCTGTGTAATCTTCATACCTGGATTTTTCCAATCGGATTGTATGGTATCCCGCTGAGACCTCATATATCCAGAACCAATTCGAACCTGTTAGTCCCTGATAAACACCATCGAGATAGATGTCTGCCCCCGATGGGCTGGACCATACACGAATAGAGCCGGTGGGCACCGGTGTCGATGTTACTACTGTGGTTGGTGAGGGGGTCGCAGTTAGGTATGCAGAAACCGATGCAGTATCTCCGGCTGAAACGTAGACGGTTTCTGTGTAATCCCCATATCCGAAGTCTTCCAAGTAGATCGTATGGTACCCCGTTGAAACATCGTATATCCAGAACCAATCCGAACCGGTCACCCCCTGATAAACACCATCGAGATAGATGCGTGCGCCGGATGGGCTGGACCATACACGAATATCGCTGGTCGGCGTTGGTGTTGATGTATGGACGCCTCCGACTTTTATTAGCCAAGCATACCCAGGACCCGCACTGAATAACGCCATAGATCCTGCAAGAATGTAGCCGCCATCAGAGGTTTGCCGGACTGATTCTGCACGATCATCGTTAGTTCCTCCAAAGGTCTTATCCCACTCTTTATTTCCATTGGAATCAGTTTTCACGAGCCAAAAATCAAAATTACCAGCACCGTACGACATAGTTGCTCCTGCAAGGATATATCCACTGTCGGAGGTTTGCTGGACAGAATATGCCCAATCAGTGGCAGTTCCTCCGAAGGTCTTATCCCATACCTTGTTCCCCTCCGAATCAGTTTTCACAAGCCAGAAATCCCAACTGCCAACACCGTATGACTCCGTGTCACCTGCAAGGATGTAACCGTCATCAGAGGTTTGCTGGACAGAACGTGCACGATCACCGTTAGTTCCTCCAAAAGTCTTATCCCACTCCTTATTTCCCTCTGAATCAGTTTTTATCAGCCAGAAATCCTCATCACCAGCGCCATACGAATACGTATGTCCTGCAAGGATATATCCACAGTCAGAGGTTTGCTGGACAGAATATGCCCAATCAATACTATTTCCTCCAAAGGTCTTATCCCACTCTTTGTTTCCATTGGAATCAGTTTTCACAAGCCAGAAATCCCCATTGCCAGCGCCATACGAACCCGTATCTCCTGCAAGAATGTAGCCACCATCAGAGGTTTGCTGGACTGAGTGTGCAGAATCAGAGTTAGTTCCTCCAAAGGTCTTATCCCACACTTTATTTCCATTCGAATCGGTTTTCACAAGCCAGAAATCACCGCCACCAGCACCGTACGAGTCCGTACGTCCTGCAAGGACATATCCGCCGTCAGAGGTTTGCTGGACAGAGCATGCCCATTCCAAACCAGTTCCTCCAAAGGTCTTATCCCACTCTTTGTTTCCGTTGGAATCGGTTTTCACAAGCCAAAAATCAGATCCGCCAGCACCGTACGATCTAGTGTCTCCTACAAGGATATAGCCACCATCAGAAGTTTGTTGGACCGACCATCCACGCTCAGTACTATCGCCCCCAAAGGTCTTGTTCCATGCCTCGTCAGGAGCCGTTTCAGCATATACCACGTTCGTGAGCGCAAGCAATAATATGAGTACTATAATTCGTTTCATGGTAGTCCTTTGGGTTTTATATCATATTCCCATAATACAAAAGGCAATCCACATCTTGTTAATGGCCATTTTCTGGGCAAGGATTCGACAATACTTTTCGGATCTTTCATTCTTATATGGTCGGCTAACACTTTCGCAGTAATTTCAATAAGACTTCCAAATATGGGATTATTTCCAACGGTTTCAGATAAATTGTTGATGGCTATTGGACTGTTTTCGATGGAACAACTTGCAACCGTTAAAAAATTGGTTACAATTTTTTCGATTCTATACAAACTTCTAACTTCATTATTTATAACTTCTTCAACTATCCCGCCCAACTTTTCATTCAAGTTAGGAATTTTGTTCAAGTCTCCGTTGTTAATTGCATTTTTCAGGTCTGAAGAGCATTTATTTAGCTCTTTTCGTTCTCTATTTTCTATAAGGACTTTCAGACCCTTTCGGCTTGGTTTTATCGTATTTAGCTCTATAGGATGTTTTACAATGATCGAAGATGAAGCCGGGGAAGAACCTAATACCTGCTCCGAGTATTCATCCGAAACGTTTGTAACTACTCTGAGAAGCGACATAGCTCTTATTTCATCGTAATCGTAGTGGATGTAACCGAATAAACCATCCACGAAAGGACGAATAAAATAACTGTCGTAAGCATTCAATACATAATATCCTAAGTAAGGATCCTTCTTGCTAAGTTCTATGCCAAGATCCGCCAATCCATCGAATCCAGATAATCTAAGGTCTAATAAAGAAGTTCCAAATGTTTTAACAACTGTTTCATCATCAATAAGACACTCCTTTCCTATCTTTTTGATTGCGCTATTATTAAGAAGCTTTTTAGCATCCTCGTTGCATTTTGTCAGGGAGTATTCTGGATATTTTCCTCGTACTTCATCTCCCCAGCCAGTATCTATGGATATTTCCGACTCATCGGCTATTTTGGCAAGCTTAAGTTCTTCAAATAACCGAAATACCCTCCAGCCTGAATATGGTGGTGTATAATCTTGAACAGCACATGCATCAAAGATATCTTTATAGAAACACTTTCCATTATTTCTGCTATAATCGTAATCTTTTGGAGAACTTGTTAATACTGGCTTAATTTCCCCATTTCTTATATGTTCCAAGAAATCTTCAAAATTTAACCCACAATTATTTGATAATCCATTAAAATATTTAAAATCATTTTTTGTGTTTAAAAGTTCTAATGGAAAAATTATATATTCTGACATGCTAGTTGCCAGAACGTTGCCAATATTTGCAATGGGGCGGTTCATCGCGGTTTCTGGATTCCCCGGGTGGGTAAATAGTGAATAACTTTTATCTCCAATTTCCTTTAACTCAGGAACCAAGTCCATAATTTCTACCTTTTTACCATCATGGATTTTATCTACACCCTTTAAAATGAAATCAAGCACATCTTGATTCTCTCTTTCTTCTAATTCCAATGGATTCAACGATGCAACCTCCTATTACATTCCGGCCCATATTCTAGGTATAGCCCTGTTTTTATCATATCTAAATACTCCTATCCAAGCAGCCCGCCGATCACCTCAAGCACCACTGCAAGCGGCATCCCGGTCTCTGCCGCAATCCTTACCGGCGAGCACCTGTCCGGCTCTTCGTCTCGCCTTTTGAGGCATTCCATCAATGCCTCAGCAGGTGATGTGAAATAATAACTCTGACCTACTTTAATCTTCCCAAGAACTCCTTTTAAGACGAGCGAATTAAGCACACGGGATGCATGAGTCCTGTGCCGCAAACTGGGATGCAGAGCCCCCAATCCAACGGATACCTCACTCGCGTTAAGCGGCTGTTTCTTTGCGAGCACGAAATCAAGCACGCTTCGCTCCATTCGGGTGAATGTGATCTCCTGATCGATCGCTTTTACCTCGTTCGCAAGTTCCTGAAGTTTGGCGACAAAGATATTCCGTTTCCGCTCCTCAGCAAGGATCTCGACAAGCGTCTCTGCCACCACATCTCCGTATTCGTCTGCCGAGAGAAGTCCGGCGAGTTTCTCGATATTTTCTCCCCGATCCATCCTACCACTCAACCATCACTGGAACCGGCTTTGCATTCTCATCAAAGAACGCAACCTCATGCGTCCGGGTGATGCTGCTCCATCGTATCTTATTCTCAGACACCCGCTCTGGCGGTGTTCGCGGTCTGCGCTCCTCGCTTCCGATTGCATGTACGCCAAAGAAGACGGTTGCACCCGGTGCGATCTCTCTAATCCGGGCGGCAACCTTCGGCATGGTTTCCTTATCCACATCAGACAGAGCGGGCGCACCCAGTGGGTGGCTATGGACGTGCACGATAAGATTTGGCATCTCGGCTCGCTCATCCCTGATGTGCTCGACCATCCTCTCGGCGACATAGGAAACCATCTCTGGTGTGGCATGGGCTACGACCTCGTTAGAAGAGAACTTGTGGAGATGGTCAACACTTCCACCAAATCCGGTGAGCGCGTAGACCACCTCCACATCAGGCTCCTTTGGTCGAAAGACAGACTCCACCCGGATCTCCATCTGGTTGAGCAGAGGAAGGGAGAGCATAATGACCCTGCTTCCTTCACCGGGCGCGGGTGATGCCGAAGGTGTAGATGCAGGTGGCACAGATGGTGTGGGGGGCACCCCACCCATATCTGCCGCATCTATACGTGGAGCCGTCCTCTTCTTCTTCAGCTTGATCCGGACTGTCCCGTTTCCTCCGATGCCTACCCTGATTCTTTTCATCCGCCGCTTTACTCCTCTTCAATCACTACCTCGGTCTTCGGGGGTTTCCGTAGCATCATCGCAATGACTACGATTGCAATCACTGCCAGACACCCGACGATGATGTATGTGTATGGTAGTTCCTTCATTCCACCGTTGCCGGTTGGTTTCGGGTCCAGTGGCTTTGGTGACGGTTCTTTCACAGTCAACGGGTGTGTCAGTGATATCTGCTGGAAAGCATCCTTATCATCACCGGGCCAGTACAGTCCTGTGAAGTGCACAGTGAATGTGCCGGTCTTCTCGCTCTTGATGTTGATTTGGATCGTCCGAACAGTTCCTGGTGGTACCGTAAACGTTCCTGCGACGGTGCCTGCTGCACCACCTGATGCAAACCCGGCTCCATAGACGTGAATCCCGGATGGCACACTGATCTGCACATCAGCGGTCAGTGTTACGTCATTTAAGGATGGGTTGTTCATGTAGAGTTCAACAAGTCCGTCCTGAGACTTGTTGATCACATCGTTTACCGGACGCAGCGTCACCGTAGGACCGATCCGGAACTTTGCTTCGGTCGGTGCGGGCGTTGCAGTCTTTGTGGGGGTCGGTTCAATGGTGGGTGTTGCCGTTGCCGTAACATTCGCAACATTTGCGGCTGTATCGTTCTCCTGCGCCATCGCTGGTACGACCGACAGGCACAGGAGCAGGATGCATACGATAGTGAGTTTCTTCATATCCATATTCACTCCTCTTGCTTTCTTCGATGCCTGATTCACCTCAATTCTTTCGGATCATCAGCGCACCGAACGCAACTGCGATTGCGATCACCGAGAGCAATCCCGATGGCAACGGCTGTTCGTTTGGCTTATCCGTGCTGGTTTCACCAGTTTCGCCAGCTCCACCGGTTGGTTCAGGATTCATTGGCTTTGGCGACGGTTCTTTCACTGTTAACGGGTGTGTCAGTGATATCTGCTGGAAAGCATCCTTATCGCCGTCTGGCCAGTACAATCCGGTGAAATGTACAGTGAAGTCACCGACCTTATCAGCCTTGATGTTGATATGGATCGTCCGAACAGTTCCTGGCGGCACCGTAAACTTTCCTGCAACTGTTCCGGCTGCACCACCGTATCCAAATCCTTCTCCGTAGACGTGAATCCCTGATGGCACGGCAATCTGCACATCAGCGGTTAGGGTTACGTCGTTTAAGGATGGGTTGTTCATGTAGAGTTCAACAAGTCCGTCCTGCGACTTGTCAATCACGTCATTCACCGGACGCAGTGTTACTGTTGGACCGACCCTGAACTTCGCTTCGGTTGGCACGGGCACCGCTGTTTCTGTGACGTTTGGTTCTGCGGTAGGTGTTGGTGTTGCCGTGACATTCGTTTCGTTTCCATTCGTGGTTGTGTTGTTCTCCTGCGCAATCGCTGGCATGGCAGCTATGCACAAGCATGCGATGCAGATCACAACGAGTTTCTTCATATTCATCTTTGATCCTCCTGTTAATTACTGAACAAGATAATCCTGTCCATGTACAACAAAAAGTTGTCATCGTACTTAAACCTTTTGGGTGGCATGGCTATCAACCTGACGTTGATATCAGCATCGTTCGAGCCCCCTATTCAAGTCTCGCTGTCACTTAAATAGAACCACAAGACCCCCCAAAGAAGAAATCCACAACCTACCGAGCGCCGTCCCCGATCTCGCACAGTCTTGGGAGATCGCTGTACCTGTATGTAAACAGCATCGTCAGCGTGACAAGACTCCTCTTCGTGAGCGAAATTCCGAGATAATGCCCCTCTGACGAGTTTTCCTCCTGAAATCGCTCTATCGATCTGGTATCGATCGCGTTAGCATCCTTCATGTACCGCGATGGCACCCTGAAGAGCACCGTACTCTTCCGGGCGATCTTCGTATCAGCGTTCATGGACATCTTCTCGATAGCGACACCGATCATCGTCGGCACATCGACCGGCTTATGTCCGCCCACCGGGATGAAATAGTGGAGCAAGTCCTTTGATAGGATGCTTGCACGCCCAAAGACTGAGAAACCGCCGCCTGAGAGGGACATATTCGATATCATATCCCTGACACCGATGCTTGTTGCCGTGGAGGTCTTCGGATCGGATCCTGAAAGGATGTCTGAGACGACGACAGCCGCGTACTGGTTGTATCGCGGGTACATGCTCTCGATGTTATCGGTGTACGCGATGCGCTGGTTGTCCATCAGGAGGAACGCATCGGTGTATTGCTTGAGACCTTCGATTGCGTAACAGGCGTTTGCGTACCTGGCATGCGTCTCCGCGCCGGCAGGAGAGGGCAGCACGCCAAAGACCATTGCAGGTACGTCAAGGTCGCTTAATGTGCGCGCGATTGTCGGGGCGATCCCGCTACCAGTGATGCCACCGAGACCAAGAAAGATGATTGCAGCGTCAACGCCTTCGATCTTCTTGTTCAGCAGTTCGAGCAGTACAGCGTCATGCGAGTCCATCGCAGATGCGGATGCGGCGGTGTCCTTGAAATCGCTTCTCCCGACGACCTCGTCGCCCGACCCGAAAAATCCCTTGTCGGTCAGCAGATACTGCTCCTTATTCTTGATGTGCTTGAATGGGACCCTCGGACCTATCGCAATC
>JAUWCK010000099.1 GCA_030609345.1 Methanosarcinales archaeon
ATCGCTTTGATAGCGATTCTGGCTACGGCGGTGTTTATTACACTGTCAATGACAGGAACGGTGTGTGCAGGCACAACTTACTATGTGGACGCTGACACCGGAAATGATGCCAATAACGGTCAGGCACCGGGAAGCGCGTGGGAGACCATAACCCACGCGGTGAATACGGTTCCAGCCGGTGCAAGTCCTGCAGACCCAAATAGCATACAGGTTGCCGCGGGACTATATGACACAACGAACAATGGCGAGACCTTCGACATAACCTTTGATAACGCCAATATTAAACTCGTCGGCGCGGGCGCGGCAACCACGACGATTGACGGCGAAGGCGCGGGAATGATATTGGACATCAACGCAACAGGCATAACCGTTGAAGGGTTTAACATCACCAACGCCACTCATGGAATCGGATCCGATGATGTCGGTGGGTTCAGTGTTCTGAACAATATATTCTACAATCTTGGCGACGGAGTTCACTTTGATATTTACGAGGATGACCTTGCAAGTGATTATTCTGTCGAGGATATATTGATCAGCGGCAATACAATAGACTTGTTGCGAAACAACACCCCCCAAGAATCATGCACTCCACCTTCCCGTACAGCACCCTCAATTCAGCAGAACAACAGGAGGATAATTCCACAACCCATAGGATACCAACATAACTTTGTCATCAAACCCATCTTTTCTGTTGCGAAACTTATCAGAAACTATCCCAAATCGCTTAACGCCCCCTATAGCGTGCTCCACGAGGACTCTGAAACCACTGACAACCCGGTTCCACGCCTTTGCATCAGCGGTTACTTCTTTCCCTTTCGGCTTCTTATTCGGTATCATGACGAGTGTATCGGGATAATCCTTTTCAAATCCGGCAAATCCCAAATCCACCCACAAGGCTATACCTCTTCTGAAATACTACAGACGGTGGCGGAAATTCCTCCTTGAACCTCCCATAATCATGCCTTTTTTCATTCGTAGTTGGGCTTACATAACAGAGTCCGTTTCTTCTTGTCGGAGATGATTATATTCTTCCGAGTATGCATTTTCTTCAAGCCGCGGGTAGTTTTCTTTCTGTTTCTCGCTGTCTTTTGGTCTCTGGATCGGCCTCTCAGTGCCATCAATGAATAAATCCCTAACATCAGGGAATACCTCTAACAACTCTTCCAAAGTGCTGATTTTCCTATCTGGCAACACCATCTCTCTACCGAGCGCTTTCTCCAGTATTGACGTAAATTTATGGATATTACGGTTTGCATTCGATCTGTCGAGATTAAATAGTAACCCTAAGACGTCAAAAGTGGGGTAACACTTGAAATAGAAGAGGATAAAAGATAACTTCTTCGCGTCACTTGTTAAATTTCCTATCCTGCAACCACTGGGCTTTCGTTCTCTATTCCCAAGTTTAACTCCTGTTTCATACCTAATCCACGCTTTATTTTGAAGTTCTTGTCCAAAACTATCAGTAAGTTTGTTAAATTCAGATGCGGATAATCCAGTAATGGCTTTCATCAGTCTGTCGTCATTTAACGCTCGATTGAAGTTTAGCATATTTCATGAGATATACCTCATTTAATTTAAAGATTTTTGATGGAAGTGAACGCTAATTAACAACAAGTCTATTAATCCGACGATAATTCCAATTAATACAGATACCGCGGTTACTATCTTCCAAAACGATATTCCTATTATAGTCTCTGATAAGCCCTCAATCGTTTCGTCGAGCACCCATCAACTTCTGCGCATCCAAACGATAAAAAACATCACCTCGGCAGCCGATCAACCACCCGAATCGCAAGACCTACGACCTCGACCGCGCTTCTCCCGAGAATCCGCACCATCGCCTCTTTCCCGACGCCGCCCGCATCCCAGATCACCTGCGGCACAGAACCAGCCTCCGTAATCGCATACTCTGCGCCCCAGTCCATCGTCTTCTGGTGCGGCGGTTCGTCCTTCCGGTCAAACGACGCAACCGTATAGCCGCAATCCTCGCAGGCAGAGATAACGTCCATTGAATACCTGATATTCAGCGCGCTTCGCATCATTGGATCGAACTGCATGACCGCAAGGATGAGCCGTGCAATGTGTGACGATGCACCGAACTCGGCGCATCCGACTGCGCGTGCCCTGCCGCCGCCGACCGCAACGATCCTTCCCCTGACCGCGGCAACGTCCCCTGCCGATTGCGCTGTGGAAATCGCGCTTCCGATGTTGCACCCGACCTCAGGGATCAGCGATCCGAATGACTCGGAATCCTCGATCGCTTTTACGGCGGCGCTGACATCAGCGATCGCCTGATACCGTGCCGCATCGTCTGTGACACTCCGGGTCTGGTTGACAGGAGCAACCCCCCTGCCTATGCTGGAAGAGTTTGCGATCGCTTTTTCGACAAAACCTTTTGCAGCGATGCACGCATCCGGCACGGAAAGTCCCTTCGCAAGATACGATGCGAGCGCTGCTGAGTACGTGCAGCCTGCGCCATGCGTCCCGCCGCCGATGAGACCTCCTGACCCTCGAATTAGTCGGGGGGACTCGATCTTGCCACTGCTGCTCTCGCAGAGCACGTCGGTGCCATCGAGATGCCCGCCCGTGATGACCGCAGCCCGGCATCCGAGAGTGGCGATTGCGGCTGCAGCACGCTCTGCATCCTCGATATTCCTGATCCGGATGCCGGTTATGGCAGAAGCTTCATAGACGTTTGGCGTGACAACGGCTGCAAGCGGGATCAGTTCCGACTCAAGCGCGTCCAGTGCATCATCTGCCAGCAGCGACCCGCCTGCCTCCGCGCTCATCACAGGATCGAGCACGAACGGAATGTCTCTGATCTCTCTTGCCACTGTGCGGACGATCCTTTCAGATGACAGCATCCCGATTTTTACATAATCGACTCTTATATCGCTCCGTACCGCACGGATCTGGTCGACGATCACATCTTCAGGAATATCATAGACGCGCTCCACCCCAAGCGTGTTCTGCGCGGTTACTGAGGTGATCGCGCAGGCGCCATGCATCCCGAGCGCGGCAAACGTCTTCAGATCAGCCTCTATGCCTGCGCCGCCGCCGGAATCAGATCCTGCTATGGTCAGTATGCACTGCATACACTATCGTGACATCATTTTTCGTTCGAAAGAGCCATCGCTGCGACGATCGAATCAACGCCGTCCAGCCATTCTGCAACCAGCCCATCCGGCACGTCAAAGATGATCTCTGGCATGGGCTTGCCAGATAGTATCCGTGCACCAACCGTGCTTATACATTCCAGCGCTTTTTCCGGATCATCTTCCTCTATTTCGATCGCAGTCTTGACCAGTTTAAGAAGCGCGGTCTTCGTATCATAAGATCCGCGGATATAGCATTCGCATGAAACAAGCGCACCGAGCAGCGAGGACTGGAGCGACTGGATCATCATATCGACATCCTCGTTAATCGGGGAAACATCACAAAGCACAATCTCGCTGATGCCTGAAATCGCATTTAACGCATTATCTGCTGACATCTTTTTCGCATTCCGTTTAGAAATGACATTCAAGCACGAAAGTATAACATCATCCATCATATTGACGAATATCTCGGTACTGCTTCCGGATTCATCGTCTATCTGGAAGTTACTCTCTTTCACGTTCTGAATCCAATTGTCCCAGCGTTCTTTTGTGTAATATTGAACTTCCTTCTCTTTTTCTGACTTTTTCATGGTAAACTTTCTTCTGTATGTGGTCTGTTATTAATGTTAACCCCACCAACTAATATAGAAAAGGCGATCAAGAGTGATGCATGAAACGCGCTGATTTCTTATACCAGGATATGCGCTGGCAGATGCTGGCTCAGAACAGGGCGGCAACACTGGGCAATCTATCTGAACTGCAAAGCATCATCAGAGAGCATAGCGCAAGCGAACTTCCGGTATCCGAACTGACTTCCAGTCTGATCGTTGCTTTGACTGAAACAGATGATACTGAAATTCTCGGTGAGGCAACTCTTGCGAGCAGGGATTTTTTGACAAAACTGACCGAAAATATCCCAAAATTCTCAACCGAGCAACTTCCGGTCTTGTTCGCATCCTTACAACTCTTTGCAGTCGAGCCCGGGCAGTATGGACTTGAGACTACCGAGAACCCGGATTCAAAGATCAACAGGATGACTGGCAGGGAGATCGAGGATCGCAAAAAGATGCAGGACGCATACATTGAGGCGCATGACCTGCTGGCAGAGGCGAAGCGCGTGCGTGCTCTCGCTATAACAGCACTGCTTAAATTCTTTGGGCGGGACGAGTTTTCCAGGATTGATAATTATGTAAAAGATGAATTAGCCCCCCTGATCACCGCTCTTAACGATGATGGGCGGTACAGGCCGTTTAGAACATCGCTTGCCGCAAACATCAGTGACAAGCTGTACCGGTTTAGAGAACGAACCGACGATCCTGCGCTTGCAGAACTGCTCCACAAATTATTTGATAAAAAATATATAAAGTTCGGGACATCAGGTTTCAGGGCATTCGTAGACAAGGATTTCACCGGAGAACGATCTGATTTCGTAACTGTTGCGATATGTAACGATCTCGAGACCTCGCAGGATAAAGGCGGGATGCCTGTCGTGATCACTTATGACACACGGATCGGCGCACGGGAGTTTGCGCTTGAGAGCGCGAAGGTGTTCCTCTCGCGGGGGTTTCCTGTGCGGTTTGCAGAGGAGCCATCGCCCACAGGTGCTCTGGTGTACTGGCTTCGGGAAGTGGAACAGAACAATGCGGCAGGTGGCGAGAACATGACCCCGAGCCACAATCCGCTCTCGACCCAGGGGCAGCGCTGGAGCATGGAGAACGGCGATGTTGCCCCGACATCGGTCACCGACCGGATCGAGAGGGAAGCGAACATCATCTGCATGAGAGATCAGCCTATCGAGAAATATAACCTTAAGAAGGCGGAATCGGAAGGCAAGTTTGTGTACGTGGATATGCGGGAGAAATACACCACATACATCGCTGATTTCTTAAGATCACAGAAACTGGACAAGCTTCTTGTGGATTTCTATTCGCAGCCAGAGCACAGGTTCATCCATAACGCGATGAATGGCGTTGCAAGGGGATATATCACAGAGATATTCGAGAAACTCGGGATTCCCGCAGAATCCGTC
>JAUWCK010000216.1 GCA_030609345.1 Methanosarcinales archaeon
GACCATCAGCGATTGATCAGAACGATGACCCAAAACTACCGAGACTGGTTTCCGTACCCATCCTTCCGCCCGCATCAGGACACGATGCTTGACCGGGTGCAGGAGGTCGTATGTACCGGCGAGCACCGGGTCCTGATGATCGATGCGCCGACCGGGAGTGGAAAGACGAGCATCATCGCATCACTGCTCGCAAACCGTGGCGGAAACAAGATCGTTGTCGCGCTCCGGACCGTAAGCCAGATCGGGGTCTACTTAGGCGAGATCAAAAAGATCAGGGAGAACACGGATCACGTCCCAAAGGTCGCATACCTCGTTGGGAAGCATAAGATGTGCAAACTCGCCGGCGAATTCGAGAACGTGTACACCGGATGCGATCTCTTGAAGGTGTTCACGATGGACTTTCTCGAGGCGAAACTGGACGAGAAGATCAGAATGAACAACCGGACAGCGCAGGAGTACAATGTCTACGATCCGGGTACCGATCCATCGATTGAAGCAGCCATAAGGGACGAGACACCGGGGTATCGTACATTCTGCCCCTATTATCTTTATTCGAAGGAAGTGTACACCGTCGAGGGTTCAAAGAATTTCAGACCATCGAAACAGGCGAAAAAGGACAGCGAGGCGATTCTGTGGGAGATTTTGTATCCTGAAGAACTGCACAAGCGGTGCACGCACACATGCCCGTACGAGGTGATGGCGATCAGCGCGAAGAGTGCCGACATCATCATCCTGAATTACAACCACATATTCGACGACACGATGCGGGATGCTCTCTTCGACTGGCTTGAGATAAACCCGGAAAACACGATTCTCCTCGTGGATGAGGCGCACAATCTCGGAGATACCGTCAGAAACATCAACAGTGACATCATCACCACGTACATCGTCGATAAGGCGATCTCCGAAGTGAACCAGTTGCCAGGAGATCGGGGCGAAGTCCGGTCTGCGAAAGAGGTTCTTTTCCGAATACAGACGTATATGGGGAGAACGCTCGATCGCTGGCAGAACAAAACCCAGGCGGAGGCGTGGTTCGACCCAGGGATGTTTGCGGACTTCGTATACGCGGGCGGCGGACTGGCGCGGGATGATGAACAGACGATGGCTGACCTGCTAAAGCTTGCGCAGAAGATCAAAAAGCGAAAACAGAAGTCTTCTGAGTCGGCAGAGGGTTTTCTTGAGCGTGTCGCCGAATTCTTGTTCATGGCTCATTTCTCGAAGAGCGATTCCGCATACCTCCCTGTAAAGTTGCTAAGGGATCGTCAGTGGTTGTCACTTGAGATCCGCAGTCTCGATCCGAGTCCGGTCATATCCGGACTTGCCGATACGGTCCATGCCACCATACTGATCTCAGGAACGCTCTCGCCTGCGGACGCTTACGAACTCTACTATTTCGGGCAGAACGGGCGGGTGGAGATGCTGATGATCCCGAACCAGTTCCCGAAGGAGAAACGGCTCGTGCTCGGGGCAAAGGATGCAACCAGCCGGTCTGCATACCGAAACGATGCCAACAATCGAAGAGAGATCGAACTGCACATATCCGCCCTGATAAACGGTGTGTCTGGCAACGTTGCTGTTTATTTCACATCCTATTTCATGATGGATCAGTATCTTGAGTACTGTGAGCAAACGGCTTATGAATCCGGGAAGAAAGTATATATCGAGCCGAAAGAAGCAAGAGATGTACCGTATATTTTAGGTGAGTTCTTTGAATCCGGAAGCAGCGAACAGAAAGGAGTTTTACTGGCGGTTTGTGGCGGGAAGATGAGTGAAGGGATCGATTATTACGGAGAAGCACTTAAAGCTGCTATCGTTGTCGGGTTTCCATTAGCCGCGTTTTCAGAGGTGCAGAAACTTGTCAATTCGTATTATCAGAGAAAATACGGGAAAGATAAAGGGATGTTCATCGCATACACGCTTCCAGCGATCAATAAGGCGCTTCAGGCACTCGGCAGGGTGCACCGGTCGGCAGAAGAGACCGGAGTTCTGGTGCTCTGCGATTCGAGATTCTCACAGTCGAAGGGGCTTGGTGTGCGCCAGTATCTGCCAAAGTGGATGCAGGACGAGATGATCGTCTGCGATGGCGCGTGGTCAGAGGAACTGGTGCGTGGCTGGGGCGGAGAGAGTTCGCACTGATTTATCTGGCTCTCGCTATTTCATGGAGGTAACCGGAAATCGAGGCGAGTCTGTTTGATTTCTTCCAGTCGGTTGAAAACGTGGCGCAAATCCTGCAAACGCTTGTATGATTGGACTTCCGGAATCAGTGAACTCAGTGTTGATGGCTGCGCCGCTGCTGGCGCAGACTGTGGCTAAAAGTTTTATTTGCCACTGATTAACACTGATTACGCGGATTAAAGGCGACAACGGCTTTATATGCCAACACTGGCTTATTCTCAGCAGTTGTGTTCACCTGAGAAGATCCGGTGTAACTGGAAATCAACAAAGAGTCCCCGAACAAACAGAACCGTTCCGGACATTTTAACATTATCGAAGGGCTATTTATGGTCAGGTGGCAGTTATGCCGCAGTCTGGCAGGTTGACGGCGGTTGCACACTCGAAAGGTTTATAGTATCCCTTATTATAGTAATTCGCAACCATTCGACCAATTGGTCACTGACCTGATCTTATGTGATACAGGTCAAAACAAAACATAGGAGGAATTGAATGGAACCCGCAATGGGTATGGGCCTTGTAGCCCTCATGGGTGCGGCAGCGACCGTCGCAGGATGCAGCGAAGACCTCGAATCAGACATCGGATCACAGAGCAATCCGAATTCGCAGGTTCAGCTGGCTGCGCAGGTTGGCTATCCGCACAGGATATTTAACAAAGCTATTTCTGGTGAACCACCGTCAAACGCTATGATCTGTGCAGCAGGCGCAGGCGTTGCCATGATGCTGATGGCTACTATGGATGTATCGCCGCTTCTCGCAATCGCAATTGGCGCATTTGTTGGTGCG
>JAUWCK010000248.1 GCA_030609345.1 Methanosarcinales archaeon
GGGCACAGTAGGGGACAGCGGCATCTACAAGCTCGAAGGCGGTATAAAGAGGGATGGGGCAAGCAATACAGCGTTAATCGGATCGGTAACAAAGACAACGATAGCAGAGGATCAGGCAGCATGGGACGTTACAGCGGTTGCAGACGACTCGCATGAAGCATTGGTCGTGAAAGTAACCGGAGAGGCAGATAAAATCATTCATTGGGTTGCAGCGATAAATTTGGTTGAGGTGGGATGACCAAACCAGACACCGAACTCTGGCGCATTTTAGGCGTTCCGAAACATGATTCCAGTGGTGAAGGCATCGGAGCGAACGCCGGACGTGGGGGATGTGAACCACCAGAAGCCGACCGGAAAGGACTTGAGCGAGCAATGCCGCGTAATGATACGGACCTCTGGAAAGTCCTGCGCAAGTCCGACGATGCCGATACGATGATCTACCACTCACGGATGTCGAAGGCGCAAATACAGGACATCCTGAAGCGGGACTACGAGCTTACACCGTCATTTATGAAGCGGCTTGAGACACTTGGCAAGGCAATGAAGAAGGACGCTCTGGAAACGCTCTGGACGCTGCACAAGGCAGTATTCGCGACGGGGGTGGCAAGGCACAAGGACATCGCGAAAGCCGTGAATGCGATGATACTACGGCAGACGGGCAAGCGTGCGCTAATGATACCCGCAGAGGCACTAAAGGAGGCGATTGAAGATAACAACCTGCAAGACTGGCGACCGAAGTCACCAGAGCGCACCGCACGGGATGAACGCAAGAAACTTGAGACGATGCACCGGGATGTACCGACATTTGCAGACACGTCCAGAGGCGAGACTATCAAGACCGTTAAGATTATCGAAGAGGAATTGGAGGCAGGAGATTATACGGTTGATAGCATTGCACACAAGATCGCAGACAAGACCGGAATCGACTTCGAGCAGGCACGCGTGATCGTTCGCACAGAACACACAGGTATCTCGAACAACCTCAGAGATCGAGGATACCGGGAGCGAGACCCGGACGGGAACTTCCGGTTTGACTGGATGGGGGCGGACGACTTCAGGACGACAAAGATATGCAAGGCGATTAAGGCACGGATAGCATCAGAGGGACGTGGCAATGGCGTGTCACTGGAACGGCTACATGAGATCGTTAAGGCGGAAAGCGTGAAAGGCAACGCAAAAGGATGGAAGTACCGGAATCTTATCCCACACATCCAATGCCGACACTCTCTTGTCAGGGTCGTTTAATTTTTTTAAGTTATAACTTAAAAAAAACTATGCTAAAAGCAACCATCACAAAAAAAAATGGCATCCTCGAAGCGGCTAAAAAGATCGAGGATGGTACAGACACGGCAATGGATAAGTTGATTGATTTTATCTTTATGCGTTCGCAGCAGTTGGTATCGAAGGACGAAGGAACGCTCCAGAAGTCCGCTGAACCAGTCTTAAAAGAGCATCTACGGAAAGAAGTGATTTACAGAGCGTTACACGCGAAGTTTATCGAGTTCGGGACAGACCCGCGGGAGCGGATGCCGCCAGTGGACGTGATAGAGCGGTGGGTTGTGCGGAAAGGCATTGAGCGCAAGGGTAAGGCATCCAGACAGGCAGCATGGGCGATAGCGAAGTTCATTCAAAAAAGAGGCACAGAACCACGCCCATACCTGCGCCCGGCGGTAAATGAGGCTATGGTACGGATGAAAGAGTTTGTATCAGATGAGGTGAAGGCAACGCTTACCGAGATTCCGAAATAGCGATCTCCTTAAGCCGCTCTGCAATCAACTGCCGGGCGGTACGGGTAGGTGCAGGCATCAGCCCCTCCCGCTTTTTCGATTCCTTCACCAGATCGGCGTATGTGTTTGGCGGCAGTTTAACAGAGATTTGCTTTGGTGCGGTCATAATGAATCTCCGATGTGGGTCGGCTGCCCGATAGCGGCAATGTGCCCGTTCGGCACGGTTTCGTCAATACTAACCGGCACGCCATAAATCTCTAAACGTGTGGTATCAACCGTTTCCCATCGTCCCATGAGTTTAAGTTCATCAATCAATTTGCTTCGGTGTTTGCAATTCATGCGAATTTGTATGGGGCGAAGATTCTTTGTTTCTGTGTTGCGGATGCCTATTAAAATGGACTCCATTATACCTACGTCCGGTTCTTTCGGTGCCTCCAAATCTATCCACTGTTCGCCATCCCAAGTTTTTCCATACTCGGTTTCCATCGCAAAGCCGACGCGAAGCTGTTCATTTGAGGCGTATTTTTGGCATAACTCAATGGTCGCCATACGCAGCTTTCGAGTATCGGGGTCATCTCCAGCGCACGAAACCCACTTATAGAACTCTGGGCTTGAATCGTCCAAAGCATCACCGAGTATCGCTTGCAACGCTTTTTCACACATTTGACAATATGTGGAGGACGTGTCAGTGATTACAACCCTTGGATAATCCATGATCACATCTCCTTTTGTATACAAAATTTGTCTTCCATGAGGTTGTCATCAATCACGACCAGCAAGCCATAGAGGGATGGTACACCCGATAACGAAACCGAAATAGGCGAGGGGTCTTCCCTTGTCCAGTGGTC
>JAUWCK010000170.1 GCA_030609345.1 Methanosarcinales archaeon
CGCCATCGGAAGCGTTCACGAGAAAATTGAGACCAGGGGATATATTTCATGCCATGGTGAACTTGTTTGGGTGGTGATTAGTATGAGAAAATCTACTTGAAGTAATACTGAAATAGGCGAAATCATTTCAGGAAAACACAATACTCTCATTGCTTATACTTGTTTTTAAACTGACAAATCCTACTCCAACTTGTATCCAAGGCGAGCATGCCGTAACGATCTCAACTCTCTACACATTCACCGATTGCATCACAATCGCAATACTTTCAGGGCTTGCTGTAGCAAGCGGTATGTGTTTATTGTTTTTCAGATCTGAAACAAAAGAATCAGTCGGCTTAACCACCATTGATGAGCCAGTTGCCACACTGAAAAATAATCTTGATGTAGTATTAAAAACTCTGAAAGGAAAAGAGCAGATGATCATAAACGAACTCATCAAAACAGGCGAGATCAATCAGTCCGAACTATCATCAAGAACTAAAATCCCCTCGTCCACACTCTCAAGGACTTTACATGATCTGGAGCAGAAGGGATTGATAGTCCGGTATCACAACGGGATGAGCAAGATGGTGAAACTTGCGGATTCGTTCAAGCGATGACTGCAAATCGATTCGTAGTCATCAAAAGAGACTTTAAGGGCGTCGTTAATTACTGGATATTCAGAGGCGATGAAGATGAAATGGATTGATCCGATAGTAGAGGATGTCCGCACAACACGCGAGAACATCCGGAAGGCGTGTGGCTATAACCTTGCTCGAGTCTGCGAGATGCTTCGAGAGAGCCAAAGAGCGCATAGTTCAATGATCGTTACCAGTGACTGACGAGTTATCCGGGCGGCATGGGCGGCGGTGATCCTGATGAAACACACACTCACACTGCTTGCACTGTTGCTGATCTTCGCATCAGTAAATACCACAGCAGCCGTGCTGGTCAAGGAGGCATACGAGATACAGTATCAGGTATCGAGAGCCGACCGGATAGCAATCGGAACGGTAACAGACGTCCAAACCTTCTATGATCACACGGTCGTTACAATCGAGGTCGATTGCTGGCTGAAGAACCCGCTACCCGCAAAAGTGATAACCGTCAGGACAGAATGCGGCACGAACTTCTGGACCGAGGATGAGGCGTCCTTTGCCCTGAACGAGACCGCGATATTGATGCTCGAAGACGTGGACGCAAGCGAGAACATGTTCAGGATGGTGTGCGGGGAAGTCGGAAAGCACCCTCCGTCAGAGAGGAGCGCGATTCTGAAAGCGATATCACTATCCGATTCAGACCTACCGCGAAGAAGCGGCGATTCCGATGACGAGGTAGTGCGAAATCTCCCACCGAACCCGGTCGAGTTCATCCTGCCCACAACCGACCGCGGGCTTGACATGGATGGAGACGGCATCTTCGACTATCTGATCGTGGAGATCGATGCACGCACAGATGAACCCGGAAGGTACTACCTCCACGGCGAACTGTATGTTCCACTTGGAACGCTTGAGAAGAATGAGGAAACCGGCAAGATCGGAATCGGTTTTCATATCATAGAGCTGGCACCTGCCGCGGTTTACCTGAACGAGAGCACTCAATCGGTTGCGATTAATTTTGAGGGTGGCAGAATTCGCAATAATGAAATAAACGGACCCTACGAGGTCAGCATCTCGGTGAGCAACGAGACTTGGGGTTTTGGTCATGCATTCGATCACACGACAAGTGAATACGATTACACGCAGTTCGAGCAGCCTGATCTGCTGCTATCAGGTCCGGTGCGCTCGAAGGGAGATGCCATCAAACTGGCACAGGAAAAGGCGCAGGAACTCGGTATCGCGGTCAGGGCGGTGAATCACACCGAGATCCGGATAGAACGCGCCCGTGAGATATGGGCGCTCGATTTCAAGGGCGATGAATTCGATGAGCGGTTCGTGATTCATGGCGAAGATGATGTCGAGCACCAGACACTGAACGGGACGATGAAAGGAATTCCGATGAAAGGGGTTCCTGCGATCAATGCTGCAGGCGTAGTTGCGATTGTGGCGCTGGTGTGCGCTCTTTGCTCAAGAAAGTGGAGGAGTCGCACGTAGTTCGGTGACCCGAACATCTACACCAGCCGCAGTTCTCCTGTGACCGCGTCCAGTTTATCGGACCTGCCAGGTCCTATGCCGAGTGCTGTGACCGTGCCAGGCGGTATCTCGGTGAGACCCGCGTCCGTGATCAGCGATGCCGGAAGTCCTGCCGCTTCTGCGTCCATCTTCAGTTCATACATCTCTGGGAGGTCCTTCACCTGCAGCACGATCTTCTTCTGCCCGCTATCCTTCCATGCCTTGCGAGCGCTCGAATCTGCTTGCTCTGCCGCGGATACCGCAGCATGTGCGACCTGCACCGCAAGTTTCCCGCGTGAGAGTTTCAGATCCTCCCGGATGATGATGCACTGTTTGTACTCGGTCATGTGAAGATATATGAACGCTTGGAACATTATACCATTGTATGATAACGCAAGCGTCGACGCCAGGGGCGTTAGCAGAAGGGGTGATCCTTTCCGTATTCGAATCGGATGAACGGTTCAGGAGCGTGCTTTCGAGGACGATAAAGGAGGAACTTGGTATGACCGTTCTCGAATTCAGCGAATGCGCCTCGATTCCGCACAGCACGATGTACAAGATACTCGGAGGGCGCCGCGAGCCGAATGTGAAGACGCTTCGCCAGATCGTAAAGACGATACGAAAACTCGAAGGAACCGAGAAGAACTTCATCGCGGTCATTGCGGCGCGTCCGGTACTCGACCGCATCACAGAGAGGCAGATCTTGATTGAGGGAGAGTCCGTGGTCGTGCGAGAGTATGCTGCCTCCACGATGGAGGATGCGATCATAGCCGCGGTTCGTGCCGAGCGTGACGGCGCATCAGCGCTCGTATGCGCACCGATCGTAAGCCCGACTGTTGAGAAGATATTACGCATCCCGGTGGCAACGATCAATCCGACGAGCAGCATCGTGCGGGCGATCGAACTTGCCGCACGCAAGCGAAGCAGTTAATATGGATGTGGAGGGAGAATCCAGCATGTACCGATTCACTGGGATGCTGTCCGAACTCGGCGGTTTCTCCGGGAAACTGGGGCGATATTATGCGCTGCTTGACGTGATTCTCGTCTTTATGGCATCGTACGCTCTTGTCATCTTCACAGGTGTCCACCAGATCTGCGCAGAGATGGCAGATGTCGATATCATCACGTTCTCAGAGATCGGCATGGAGATTGCGGCACCTGCGGTATGTGCGGTCCTGCTTGCCATTGCGGCTATGGTGCCGATCTCGATCCTGCTTGCAATGTTTACACGCAGAAGGCGCGATGGCGTCTGCGCATCCGTAGGTGCCGCATATCCCGGACTGGATGAGCCATTAAAGACCGCATATGACAACCGCGGGATTGAGACTGTGGTGGTTGATGATCTGGCAGAGATGGTCACAGCGGAGATGGACGAGATTGCATATTCGTCGTTTTTGAACCGGAAACGGATCACATCGAGAGTTATCTTGATTATCCTGCTTGCGCTCTTCATCGTATCGCTTGCGGTTGCGAATTTCTCTGTGATCGAGTCTGTCGATGGCGTG
>JAUWCK010000173.1 GCA_030609345.1 Methanosarcinales archaeon
TAATAGTGGTTACTGATTATATTTATATGTTGGTGCTTCGCGTGAAGCCGCGTGTCAGGATGTACTCATGCGAAGCACAATACCAGATCTCACCAGTGCTCAACTATCATATATCCGAACCTCTTCGATAGAGCCATTGAAACCATAAGTTCCGGTATTGTTAGCGCCGATAGTCAGATTGCTGCCAGTGAAGTCAAACGGCAGACCCATCGGGAACGTGCGATTTGCGGCAAGAACATCATCGACACGTAATGTAGAAGTCCCTTTCTCAGCGTCCAGAATGACGGCAGCAGTGGCATTGTGATGCCAGGAGTCCCACCCTGTTATATCGGTCGAAGACCTGAGAACGCCATGCATGAAGTCCACCTGCCCCCGGATCAGGCAGAGATCCAGCCCCGTTACCCGGGACGAATTATTCAGCAGATGTGCGGTTAGCGGGTCTGAGATCAGATCGGTGGTATAGGTGGTATTATCAAAAGCGACTGTCTGATTCACACAGTCCACCACTGCCCCATTCGTGAACCGACCGCTCAGGTTCCCGGCATCTGCATCTACGCTATAGTTCATCCGGGTGCCGAGATCCCATTTCAACCCCTCGGCAATGGTTGCATTTTCCGAAACAAAGTTAGTTGAGTCCGCGTAACTGAACCCTTTCAACCCCAGAACACGGGAGGCGATGTAGCCGTAGATGCTTCTATTGTCATCGTTGGCTGGACCGTAACAGTGTGCCAGTGTCCTATTCAAAACACCACTGGCGTTCAGATAGTCGTATTTCTTGATGCCGTTGATCCGGTCAGTTGAGTTGTCGCTCCACAGGTCTCCTGACGGGGCGGTTCCATTGAAGAAATCGTCGTAGTGGTAAGCACCTGAGTAATGGGTGCTTATGAAACTCTCCCACAGGTAGTAGTCGCTTCCATTGTGGTTTGCATAGTATCGCACGCCATTCGCAACAGTTTTCTTCCCGGTCATGTTGTTGTGTGCATGATCATTCAGTCGATCCAGACGTTCATTGAAATCAAGTCTATTTGCCTCGTCGCCGTAATACTCATCATCGAGTTCGTCCCATACAAAGCCATCGGTATAGTTGTGAGCGTCCATCTCATCCAGTACGCCCGCCTCCCAGTCGGTTTTACTGGTAGATTCATTATAACTTCTGCCCAGCGCTATGTAGTAATAGACTTTGACACCCGCTTCCTGCACCACCCTAATTTCAGTCTCATTACTATCATTAACCATAACCAGTTCCAATCCGGATTCTGTCCAATTTATGTCCAGGTCTGTGCTGTTAAGATTGCCATGGTAGACGAGGAACTTGAAATTGTCAGGATCCGGCATCGATATGCGGTCGGTGTATGTTGTTGTTATGTTCAATTCAAACACCACATCCCCCTTCGCGAGAATGTACTGCTCGCCAGCATCCGACGAGTTTGCCCAGACGCCGATCGTGGTCTTATTGGTCATCGCGAGACTGGTGCTGTTGGCAACCTCAATATACTCGCTGCCATTGAACCGGAGTGCATGCCAGATGCCATCAGTTATCCATGTTGGATCGCCGTTTATGATGCCATGGTTCCTGTTGCACGACGAGTCGTTGGCTGCCCTGCTGCCTGTGCCGTCGTCGAAGCGCCAGAAGCCCACCAGGTCCAGCAGATCGCATACGCATACCGTGATGTTGTCTGTGCCCATCTCTGTGCCGCCCGCATTGTATGCGGTTGCGTGGATCGTATAGTTGCCGCATTCGAGGCTGGCTGTGTTCCAGTTGTGGGTGTAGCTGGTTGTGTTCTGTGTGACTGTTTCGCCTGAATCGTCTGTTACGTCCAGGGAATAGTTCGTTTCGCTCGATACGGACCGAATGCTGAAGTCTGTGTGGTCAGACCCTTCCATGCCGAGGACATACACCTCGATTAGCTCGATGCCAGATGCCCAGGCGCCATCTGCCGGACGCACGATCTTGAAGCCGTTCACCACAACTATGATGTTGCATGAGTCGTTAGCCATCTTGCCGGTGTGGTCTTCGACTACTGTGAGGTTTATGGTGTACTCACCTTCCTCGCTGTACGCATGAGTAATCGCCGACGTATTGGTAGTGGTGATGTTCCCATCACCAAACTCCCATTGCCATTCCTTGATGCATCCGGTTGATCCTGAGCCGTCGAACTGTACGTCTGCTCCGATTGCTGCCCACTGGTCAGGTCCTGCATCTGCTGAGAGTGGTTCTGGCGGGCGGATTGTGATTTTGCATGTGTCTTCCGCTGTTGCGCCATCAACGTCGGTGACAGTCAGTGTCACGTCATAGATGCCGCTATCATTGTAAGTGTGCTGTACCCATATCCCATGGTCAGTGGTGGTGGTCCCGTTTGCCTCCTCAAACTCCCAGTCCCAGCTAACAATCCCGCGGTAGATACCGCCATGGGGATTATCCGGATCGTATGAGCCACTACCATCAAACCAGACCGATATGTTTGTCAATGTGGCATTGTCTCCACATAAGCCGTTAATCCGGTCATCGCCAGCGTCTGCTATCGGTATCCTGTTTATCGATGCGTTTCCGAAGAGACCTCCGAACACCTCGCCACTCATGATCACCCGGTTCGAGGAGAGACTCACGAGGGTGACCCTGATGGTATCGTCTTCTGTGATGTTAACTTCTGGCATTGTATCCAGCACCAGTATGTTCCCAAGTGTCCACCGGTCGAAGTTCCCGATGCCTTTCTCTCTGAGCCCCCACCGGAGAGGGGAAGTATCATCGAATGGATCGAGGGCGGTGCCGTTGACACTCACAAGTACACGCAGGTTCTCGCATTCGATCGGATCGCCGCCCTGATGTTTGATGTGTATCTCATTCTTCCCTATATTTGTTATGCCGTCGACCTCGATGTGTGGGGTCTCCGGATCGTTATTTAAATATGAGTAAACCGATACTGCGATCAGTCCGATCGCAACTACTACTATACCCATGAGCAGTACTTCTCCGACAAGTTCGGATACGGCGCGTTCATCGCTTGTTAGTTGTTTGTTCATGTTTCCCCCACTCATGAGATGCTGCTGATTCTTCCTTCGATGCCTGTGTCCCGGATATTCAGGTGGATGCTCCCGTTGAGCGTTATGTTAATGTTCTTATAATCTGCACTGTAGGATGGTTTCGGTTCCATCCGAACCGATGTCCCCTGCATCATCCCGGTGAAATAATTTGCCCATTCCCGTAGATAATTCTCGCGGAAGTTCTCGTTTCCCTCGGGCGGTTCAATTATGATGTGTACATTATTTGTGTTGTTGCCTTCTGTGAATGTGATGCGGTTTGTGTGGTCGAGTTTTAGTTGCAGTTCCTCAACCCCGCTTCCACTGATCATCGGTATCCTGTGTTCACCAGTATCAACTGTGACCATCGGTATCAGCAGGTAGGCGCATCCCCCCACCTCCTCGATCGAAATGTCCGGTGCGATACGCATGCTCATGTTCGGTGGCTGGCAGAGGAATACTGCGCCGTTCTGGTAGATGAACTGCTGGTCGATGAAATAGCGGTTCATCGATTCGTATATCAGGGTGCCGTTGC
>JAUWCK010000126.1 GCA_030609345.1 Methanosarcinales archaeon
GATCCGTCCGTCCGACAGCTCGACTGCGACCCGGATCCAGTCATTCACCTCGAGATCGAGTTCCTTTCGCATATCCTGGATGCGGCGGATCACCTCTGCCGCGTACCCTTCTGCCTCGATCTCCGGCGTTAGCGAGACGTCGACATACACGATGCCGTGAGCAAATTCTGACGCGAAAGCGAACGTGGGGACGGTTCTTTCGAAACTGACCATCTCGTCTGTGATCGCCACACCATCGAGATCGTAGCTTCCGGTCGCCTCGATCGCATCTTTCATCGCGCCCGCATCAGCCCCACTGATCGCATCAGCCACCTTCCCGGAATCCTTCTTGAATGCGGGACCGAGTTTTGCCATGTCCGGGATCGCCTCAACGCCAAGTTCAGCCCATTCCTCGCCAACGCCGAGCAGGACGATCTCCTTTGCGTTCGCCTGCTCTGAGAGCACTCCTTTGAGCGATCCGACGGCATGTACTACTTCTTCGCTTGTTGGCGCGATCACGATCCGCCTTACGGACCACCTGAGTTTTCTCTTTCCTGCCTGTCTTGCGTTTGCAACCGCTTCCACGACCTTTCTTATCTCTACCATGTCCTCCTCAAGCTGCGGATCGATCAGACTCTGGTCAGGGGTGAGCCAATCGCATGTATGAACCGATTCGCCTCCCTCGAGGTTCTGATATATCGCTTCTGCAAGGTACGGCATTACTGGGGCAATCAGACGTGTGACAGTCGTTAACACATCGTAAAGCACCCTGTAGACCGCGAGTTTGTCAGGATCTTCCGCCTCTGTCCATGTGCGCGGCCTGATCAACTGGATGTACCATCTCGAGAGATCGTCGAGCACGAACTCGATGATTGCACGGGTCGCGGTGTGGAGCTTATATTCATCCATCGCAGACGTGACATCGCGTACAAGCGAGTTTGCCCTCGATAGAATCCAGTGATCCTCAGGTCTCATCGCATCGCGCACCGATTCGAGCGAGACCGCATCTGCCGCGGGATCAAAGCGGTCGAGGATCATGTACGGCAGCGGGAACCTGTAGACGTTCCAGAGGATGTTTATGAAGCGGTGCACGGTCTCGACCTCGCTTAAGTTGAACTTCAGGTCGTCCCATGGCGCGTTCGTGGATAACAAGTACATGCGCAGCGTATCAGCCCCGACCTTCTCGATCACGGTCTCGGGAGCGACCACATTGCCAAGGCTCTTTGACATCTTGCTTCCTGCCTCGTCCAGCGTGAACCCGTGCACGAGCACGCTCCTGTACGGAATCTGCGAAAACGCAACCATTCCTGCGCCGAGTTGCGAATAGAACCACCCGCGGGTCTGGTCATGCCCTTCCACAATGAAGTCAGGTGGCCACATTGCATCGAACGCATCGGTATCGCGTGGATACCCAAGCGTCGCCCACGATGCAACAGCGGAATCGAACCAGACATCGAAAACATCCTCTGCCCGTCGCATCGTTCCGCCGCACCCGCACTCGAATGTGACCTGGTCGACCCAGGGTCTGTGCAGGTCTGGTGGCACGGAAGATACCGACACACGCTCTTCGAGTTCATCGCGGGTCCCGATCACCTCGTACTCTCCGCACGAGTCGCAGACCCAGATCGGGATCGGCACGCCCCAGTACCGCTGCCTCGATATGCACCAGTCCCGCGCTCCGGATACCCAGTCATGAAACCTCGCAGATCCTGCCCAGTCAGGATACCAACTCACCTTCTCGATCTCATCGAGCATCGCATCCTTAAGCTCTGAAATCTTTAAAAACCACTGCTCGGTTGCAAGATATATGATCGGGGTCTTACACCGCCAGCAGTGCCCGTACCTGTGCACGATCTTCCCGCTTGCAAGCAAGAGTCCACGCGCATCGAGATCATTGATGACGATCTGGTCCGCATCCTTGACATAGACGCCGGTGTACGGCTCTACGTCTGCCGTGTACCTCCCGTCAGGTCCGACCGGGCAGAAAGCGGGAAGTCCGTACTTTGATCCGAGTTCAAAGTCGTCCACACCGTGACCCGGTGCGATATGCACGCATCCGGTGTTCTCAGTGGTCACAAACTCTGCCGGAAAGACGCTGTGTGTAAATTCGTTCTGTTTCGAGATGATATCCGAAAGCGGATGAGTATATTGCATCCCCACCAGATCGCTTCCGTGACAGACGTCGAGAAGTTCGTAATCCTGATACCTTCCTTCCCGGAGCACATGGTCGACCAGATCGGAAGCAAGGATCAGTATCTCGCTTTTGCCATCCCTGTACGCCCGTACCTTTGAGTATTCGAAGTCGGGATGCACAGCAACCGCGATATTTGCAGGAATCGTCCATGGGGTCGTTGTCCAGATGACGATGAACGTATCCGCCTCATCCAGCACCGGAAATTTGACATAGATCGACGAATCGGTCCGATCCCAGTACTCGACCTCGGAATCGGCAATCGCTGTCTCGCATCGCGGGCACCAGTTCACCACACGAAGACCTTTTTCGAGCAGATCCTTCTCGTGCGCTTTCTTTAGCGTCCACCAGACCGATTCGATGTATTTTTGCGAAAGCGTCATGTACGGGTCATCCCAGTCGAGCCACACGCCAAGACGCTTGAACTGACCCGTCATGTCCTTCATATTCTGTATTGCGAACTCCTCGCACGTAGATATGAATGAATCAATCCCGTACGTTTCTATATCCTTTTTTGTTTTGAACCCGAGTTTTTCTTCGACTTTCACTTCGATCGGGAGTCCGTGCATATCCCATCCGGCGCGATCGATGACGTGATACCCGCACATAGATCTGTACCGCAGGACTGTATCCTTGATGATCTTGTTCCACGCGGTTCCGAGATGGATGTGTCCTGTGGTGTATGGGGGACCATCCACGAAGAAGAATGGTTTTTCGTCCTTTCGAAGGTCACGGACACGCGCGTAAGTGCCGTTATCATCCCAGAATTGCTGTATCGATTCTTCTATGGTTTTTGCATCGTATCTTGCGGTAATCGTTTCCATGTGTGATCTCCTGTGATCTGATCTCTGTTTGGGAATTATGAAGGTTTCTGTGGGTGGGGCGTTTGGACAATTCACACAAAGCCGGGCGCATCAAAAAGTTTATGAAGCGCTAAGTGCATCAGGATCACTATGTGGCGTAAATATTCGGTAATCATCATTCTGATCGTTTCGATGATCATTGGTGGCTGCATCGATCAGGTGCCAGAGGAACCACAGGAGCCACAGGAACCTGTTCAACCGGAAAAGCCGATTCTGAAGACTGAACCGATTGACCTATCCGGCACCACAGCAGAAAAGATGGATTTTGCTAAGCATTACTCATTGGATCCGCTGGACATCGCTCTGAACGCTCCGCAATACGATCTGCCCTTGCAGACGAATCAGATCTCAAACTATGAGCCGTTCTCCGGAGAAATTCCGCTCAGCGACGATGCTTTGAGTCTGCTGGAAAAAAACGGCTTCGTTGTCATAGACAATCCTTTCGACCGGAAGGAAGAGGATATCGTCCAGCCGTACAAGACGCTTGCTGAAGCCGAGATACCAATCTTCGTCACCACCGACTCGCTGGTGCACCTCTATCATATCCAGTTCGATGAGACGCTGCGGCAGATCGAGGAAAGGGAATTTTACGACCTCGTCTGGGAGATCAGCGAGCAATTGCTGGACAGTTCGATAGAATCATACAAAAATTCCGATGGGGATCTGAAAGAAGCGTCAAGGAGGAATGTTGCATACTTTTCGGTCGGTTTGAGTCTGCTAAAGCCAAAGCCGGAGCAGGTCTGCCAGAGTGAGAACAAATGGGAATGCACCGATGCCTACTTCAAAAAAGAAGACCTGGCACATTACAGTTTTGAGGTTCCGTCTTATGTCAGGGACGATGTCGAATCCGAATTAAAATTGATAGAAGCTCATTCCGGGTTCTCAAATTCGCCTATATTCGTTTACAATGAGGATTACTCCCAGTATGTCCCGAGGGGGCACTATACCAGATCGGAAAAACTAAAGAACTATTTCAGAGCGTTTATGTGGTATGGCAGGATGAGCATGCTCCTCAAGGGCTCGGATGCGATACCGCCGGGAACGACCAACCCTTATGATAAGGAAGGTCTCATCTCACGATATGATGCACGAATCCAGACGACGGGCGCCTGCCTGACAGCGTCCGAATTCGCCAGCGATGGGGAACTGATGGACAAGTGGGACCGGATATATTCGGTAACCGCTTTTTACGTGGGGCTCTCTGATGATTTGGGTCCTTATGAGTACATCGATGCATTAAACTCGGTCTTCGGGGGTTCATTCGATCCGGATAACCTGGATGACAAGACGATTGGGGAGTTGAAAGTAAAACTTACAGAGTACGGATCGCCAAAGATCTACGGCGGGACCGGAGATTGTGTGGCATTTACCCAGAAGGAGGCGAACCAGTGCCTGAACAACACCGCAGGATTCAGGTTGATGGGAC
>JAUWCK010000009.1 GCA_030609345.1 Methanosarcinales archaeon
GTTTGATAGTCGCTTGGATTGACATCAAGGTACACCGTAATGTATTGACCCGTTGCCGTATTGGCGAGGGCTCCACTGGTGTTGATCTGTCCACCAAGGGGTTGTATGAGTGCCTGCGCACTTCCTACAAATGCTATAGCCGCTACCAGCGCGATAGTAAATAGTATAGTATTTCTTTTCATGTCTTGTTTACACCTCATCTATCGAAGTATCTATCGGGGTGTCCATGTAGTATCTGCAGTAACCTGTACCTCATATCCTCTGGCTGGTTTAACATCGAAGTTCGTGCCATCATAGAATGGGTAGTAGCTCAACTTCACATAACTCTCAGTAAATTGACTCGTTGAATTCAACCATCCCACCTTGCCGCAATTTAATATATCGTCCATCAGTCCGCGTGCATCACCTATCGTGGTATTGAATGGTATACCGATCCAATTGGCGCCGTCTTCTATGCTGATTGGATCAACATTCGGCACCCATCCGATAACCGTCCACACGCCACCGGATGTGACCTGTACCTCATATCCCCTGGCTGGTTTAACATCGAAGTTCGTGCCATCATAGAATGGGTAGTAGCTCAACTTCACATAACTCTCAGTAAGTTGACTCGTTGAATTCAACCATCCCACCTTGCCGCAATTTAATATATCGTCCATCAGTCCGCGTGCATTTGTCATTGGCGGATTGGTAACGGGAACAGAAACCCAATTGGCACCCGTAAGAGCATAGTTGACCTTACTTGCAACACCATTGACCTGCACACCAGTTGCATTACACGTCACTTTGTAGTACCGCTGGTCATCATCGCCTGCATTCGTGTCCTGCCATGACGTGCTTGAGGTTGTTGCATTCGGACTCGTCGGAAATCCTGCAGTCAGGTTGTTCGTGATGTAGATGTCGAATGATGAACAAGTGCCAGTCCAGTTGCCCCAGTCAAGAGTCACATTCGTACCATCCCATGTTGGAACCAGATACGGCTCTCTAATTACCCAGAACCGATCAAGTTTATCGGTATCGCTCGCAAGCAGATCAGCAGCCTTGTATGCCCAGTAATCCTCAACTGCTGCTGCAAGCCAGACGCTTGGACCTGCATCCATCCAGTCGGCATTGCCACTGTACGGATTATCACATGCCTCGATCACACCACCCATGTAAGAAGTGTCATCCGAGTCATCAGTCATATAACTTCCATCGAAATATACTGGCAAACCAGCAACCAGACGCTGGGAATTAATGTCTGCGATGATCGGGTTGTTCGATGGAGTCCCGAGCAGTATCAGGTTGTTGTTCTGCTTATCACTCGAAGAAATGTCCTCAACCTTCTTCTTGGTTATGGTCACAGACACGCCAGTAGTAGTAAGCCCGGACTCCACGGCATCTGCCTTGGCTGGATAACCGAGTTCATCAGGATATACGATGATGATGTTGTGCACCGTCCCGTTATATCCGTGTATGAATGGTTCCGGATAATCCATCACAGGTCTCACCTTGAAGCTGTCTGCACTTGGAGAGTTCACATACTTCAAAAACTCCCACCGTATTCTATCGTCTTCATGGAGCGGATATCTCTCCCATCCACAGCCACCCTCACCCCATGGAATCGGGATGCCGTTTACGAATGGATACCAGTAATACCGCATCGTATCGTTCTGTTCGAGTCCATCAACCGACGCCATGGGTGTACTGCCGCCTGGTGTTGTGCTGTTTGCAACGCTCTTGAGAAGTTCCACAGGATTTGCACCTTCCGGAGCAAGTTTTACGACATCGAACATCTCCACATCAGTATTGCCTGACATAGGTCCATTGTATGTAGAATCATCTCCGTAATGGTGAGTATCCAGTATGCGGCACACCACGATATTTGCGGTGTTTCCGGCACTATTGTCGCTCTCATTGCTCTCTGCGGTGGTGTTATCAGGATCAAGATTCACGGTCACGTTCTTTGCCCCTTTGGATAGAGTAGTCTCAAACTCCACAAACCTGTAGCACTTTGCACGGAGCCATGTCGTCTCGTTGACCGATCCTGATGGTGTGACAAGTTGTACCTTGAACATACTACCTGCACTGCCTGCATCACCTGTTCCCTCGTTTCTGACCTTCACCCTGACAATCGTGTTGTTGTTTGCGGTATGATTGGCATGTGCCGGATGGAATGTTATATCATCCGATACAATCGTAAGATTCGCAGTGCCTGCAGCAAGTACCGTCACAGGTTTCGTGGTCGCATTATTGCCTTCATCCGACTCAGTCACTGCACCACCCGCGTCGGCTGTAGCGTTGAGGTCGTAATTTCCGCCGCTCGGGGGTGTCCAGTAATACGTAGAGACATTCTCACTCTCATCCCCCGTACCAAGTCCTGTTGCGAGGTTGGTCATGTTCGTCTGCGTCCCTACCTCGAAGACCAGATCGAACGCACCAGCAGCCTCATTCCCAATGTTTTGAACCGTTACATCGATCGCATAGTTCTGGTTTGCAACAAGCGCGGTTGGTGTCTGCCCATCCTGCTCGACCAGTGTATCGATATCAGTTACAGTAAGATCCGGCGCTATCGTCTCGTTCAGGAAGACTGCAAGTACCGCCCGGGTCGCAGTGTCAGAATCGCGGATAAACTTCAGACTATTGGATCCTGCATTTATCCAGTTCTGGTGGATATCCCATTTATCGACATCAAGCCGCTTGTTCGTCCATGAACTATCAGGCGTACTGCCGCTGCCATCTGCGGTATCAGCAACATCAAACTGATGTCCATTGAACTTGAGTATATCGTTCTCAGGAGATGGATCTCCAACAAAGTACCCGGTCCACAGGGTGGCATTCTTGGTAGTGCTCATCGTCCCGCCGAACGTTGTCGTGCTTGTCGCTTTGCGGCAGGCGCATGACGTATCGCCTGTTCCCAAATAGACATATCCCTGATTGACCCAGTAGTACTTTCCGCCATCCTTATAGACCACGATAAGAACGATTCCAGACACCCACCCTACGTCAAAATCCTTTGTCGTGACCGTGGCATTGTTGGTGGTGCCGCTGTTCACTATATCAGTTACATTCCAGTAGTGCCAGTAGTTCCCATAACCACACGCAACATAGTATCCATCATCCTCGGTATTAGATCCACCGGTATACGATGTAGTCACGTATGCGTCGTGATCGGTGCATCCGGTTCCATTGCAGAAGCTGATGTTGATCCATCCCGGACTGTTTCCGGATGCCCAGACTCCTGTGTAGAGTCTTGCCCATTTGACATTCCCTGACGGAACATCAAAGTCCTGTTGGTACGGAGAGGTGCCTAAACCGTGTCCTCCGCCCACATAGACGCCGCCTATACCTTCGATCACTGTACTCAGATCTGCACAGCATTCCGCAGATACTGGCACGCTACATGCTACCAGCACCGCCAGCAGCAGGATCGTAGTTACATATTCCCGTTTCATTGTATAGATCGCCTCTTTTGCCTGTTTAACCTGTTGTGGCAGACGCATAACTGCGCCACGTTTCGTCCGTTTTAATCACACCATATTAAAAATCATAACACGTGATAGCATGACAATCGGACTCATGTTATATAAACCTTACGACTTGGCTGGTGCTTGCGAACTGCACAGCTCTTGTGGTTGCGGGTAACCGTTTCGGATGCCTGCACAGTTCCGGAAAGGGTCATCACACCAATCAGTGTGATGATCGGCAGCATTTCGTTGTTACTTGTTCTCATTGTTCTCATATCTTCTTACTGGGGTGCCCATGTAGTGGCTGTAGTGACTGTCACCTCATATCCTCTGGCTGGTTTCACGTCAAAGTTAATACCACCAAAATACCATGGTGGGGGCAGTTTCGAATATACCTCCATCTGTTGACTTGTCGAATTCCACCAGCCAACCGCGTCATGGTTTGGTATATCCTTTATCAGTTCGTCCGCATCCTCTATCATGGTGTTGAACTGCATACCTGGTAAACAAATACAAACTACAATCCCCCTGAAACCCCATCACTCACCAGCCCATAACTCCGCTGCTCCATCCGGTATCCAAGCCCCACGAAAAACATCAGCACAAGCCAGACAG
This sequence comes from Methanosarcinales archaeon, assembly GCA_030609345.1. The sequence goes on from JAUWCK010000009.1 coordinate 4,062, forward strand.
CACCCTTCATGATCCACTCCGTGAGCGAAAACATGCCAGCACCGCCACCTCCACCCATTGAGAGAAATTCTTTCATTCCTTGCATGACCCTGCCAGTGATCTTCTCGGTGTACTCACCGCCGGTCGGGTTGCTGCCGCCTCCGGTTCCGCGGGGTCCGGTCTGGTTTCCGAACCCACCCTCTTCGATTATGACGCGCTTTGTTATGGCGTTGTTATCGGTCTCGATCTCGGTCCAGTCCTCACCTGATAACACATCCGCAGCAGCCGTGAGATTGTACATACGCCCAAGCAGCATCGGCGTCCAGTTGTAGAGGTGAATCGTCATGTTCTCGCCCGCAGGGAGATCGAGGTGCGGGATTCTGACCATCTGCTTTCCGTCGATGTGGAATGTTACGTTGAAGTCATGCGCATCGCTCCTGCCGTCGTTTCTGATGGTGGCGTTGATCGAGTGGTGTGCGCCTACGACGGTGCTTGCCGGGGTGGTGAGGTTGATCACATTGAGGTCTGGCGGGAAGATCAAGCGGAGGAATGCGTTGTTTGGCATTATAAAATTGCCTCTGCTTCCCATCGTGGCTTCGTTGTCGCCTCTCTTCAGATGGTCGGTTACATCTTCCCATTGATTCCGGGTGACAGATATGTAACTATCACCTAAATGTTCCCAACAATGTTGGTTTTTTCCTGCTATCGGAGTGCCTATCTGATGATCATTGAACCGTAGCACATCCCCCACACCCCCTGCCTCCGAACACAGCTCATATTGGGTATTCGTACCGAGAATCGTCAGCAGCGTTGCATTCGCCCCATCCATATCCTCAGACTCTACATCCTTGAAATGAGCGTATGCGATGCACTCACTATATGGAAGACCCGTACTACCATCGCCATCATATTTAGCCCACTGGACATCTGCGCCCTCATTGATCCAGTACTTTGTAAGTGGCTCATCATCATCCTCGTACACGACCAGAAGACCGATCGCATGAGCACCCGAAATCCATTCTGCATTGCTCGTCACGGTCGCCACATTCTCATTACTGGTGATATAATCTTTCACGTCATAACTATACAGCCCGTAACCTAAATCGTACTTTGTGGCACCCGGATTATCAGAATAGTTTCCAGCCTTGGTAAGACTGTGTCCATTGAATGTCACATCCATATCGGCTATCTCCGGGAGATAATGTCCGGTATTTGGATCTTGATGATACGTAAACCAGTATACAGAGAGCCGTGCAAATTTTATGTCACTGGCAGTATCAGGAATGACATCGGTGTATCTGACGGTTCCGCTATCTCCAGCTCCCGGAAGGCGGAGATGCTCCGGATAAGCACTGTCCCCGATCGTGTACACCACCCTGCCATTAACCTCGCCCTGTGCGATATTGATCAGTTCGCCGCCGCCTGTGTATCCGCTGGAATTATAAACATGGACATACTCATCGCCATGTACATCCACATATTTTGTGGCATTGTTCTCTTCGTTTGACTCACAGATATCCCCGGATGAGTCTACCGTCAACGAGACGGTGTAGTTTCCGCCGGCATCGAACTTTTCGTTTGGATCGAACTCAAACCGTATCGCTTCATCGGTGTCAGCATAGATCAGATCGTCTACATGCTTAGTCATATTGAATACGATATCGCCAACCGTGCCATTGGGATACCAATTCTTGACCTCGAGCATAACATCAAAATCGCTAACCAGAGCTACTATATCGTCCCTGCCACCATTGCCGTTCTTGATATGTCCATCGATGACAAACTTCTCTGCATCCAGACACAGCTTACTAACCTCCGGACTGACAAACTCTATGCGATCCGCCACGAGATCTGCATATACAAACACGGTATCATTGTTATCATCTTCGTTGCCCTCGAGCGCCTCATCGAGCGGATCGATCCATGCGGTCAAGTTGTATGGCTTGGTGTATTCTTCACACGGGATATCCAGAGACTTGCGGTCACCACCGCCAAAACCATTGATGAAATCCTCCACTGCAAAGTCATACAGATCAATCTTGAAACGTGCAGTGCGATACTTTATCTTTATACGATCTCCCTTGACCCATGGCGACCAGAAGTCGGATTTGCTCTCTTTATATCGCTCGTTTCCAACCTCTACGTATCCATCGTCTCTTATCTTCATTTCCTCGAAGTGGATACGTGTCCAGTCGATATCATCAGTCCAGTCGATATCATCAGTCCAGTCAATACTCTTCCGAATTGTTTTATTTGGTACGTAACGGTAATGTGATCCGGAGACAAAATCGTCCACATCTATATCTCGGGAGAAGAAGACCATGGCGTCCGCGCTGCCAAAACCGGTATTTTCGAAGACTGCCCGTATGTTACCATCCTGCGCAGGTTGAATCTTGACTGTGAAGTCGGGCACCGCTAAGTTAAGTACTCTGACCATCTCGTTGTTCGACTCATTCACCTCATAGATGACGTTGCCCATATCAATACTTGCATGAATGGTGTAATTCATGGAATGGTTTCCTGCACGTACGTTTCTCAAGATTCCTGTGACATCAACTGTCTCATTGGGAGCAAGCGTCAGTGTGGTGCGATTGAGCACGATCTTGTATCTATGATCCGCGATTTCAAAACCCCAGACTGGGACAACATAATCAGGGAAGAGTGTACATGGTGTTGTGCTCAGTTTGGTCATGTCCCCTTTTACCCACATCCAGATATCGGTCTCGTTTAACCCGCAGAGGTTGTCCGCTATAGTGTTATTTCCATCACGCACATACAGATTCCGATTGAGTTTCTGTTCCCCAGTTCCGCTGGACGTTTCAATCCTTGCGAAGTGGATACCCATCCAGTCAGCGGCTGGATAGGTGGAGGGCAGCTCCCATTCATAATTCTCGGGAGGGAACTCCCCATCATGCGGTGACTCGAACGGATGGTGCTCGGTCTTCTCTGCCCAGAGATCGACTGTGAAAGTGGCAGTCCGATCTCCTTTGTTCACGATTGCAGCGTTTATCGCCACATCGCTCCCGACCACCGGTTTCGCGGGATCGGAGGTTATGTTCAGAATAGCAGGATCCTTACATGCATCGACATTGAGTGTTCTGCATATCTCATTATTGGATTCGTTGATCTCGCCTACTGCGTCTTCCCCATCGACCGTAGCCTGCATGGTATGGCTGCCTGCGCTCACATTCCATCCGGTTGTGATGTCTCTGGTTTCACCTGCAACAAGCGGCACAGTCGTATGATTTGATCGCCTGTACTGGTATTTATCGATGGAAAAGGTGGTGCGCCCCCAGACATAATTGTAATAGGTCGTTTTCTCGACATTGTATACATAAATCACATCTCCATCCACCCACGATGACTGATCAGTAGCTCCGTCATAGTAGCCACGACTCCACTGCACAGTCCCGTTCCCGCCCCTGATCTCAACACGTCCGGCGTACGGTGCAAGGCTCATCCCATCAAAGTGCACCTTTATCGCATCTGCCCCGGGATGTGTGATCACCTGAGCATATCCGTAAGGCGTCAGTTCAAATCTCGGCGAGATATTGGCCCACTCATGCTCGTCTATAATCGCAACATCGGCATCCCCTTTCCTGTATTCATGATACGGATCGCTCTTGTTGATGTCCATCCGGACCGTCGCGTCCACAAATACACGATCCCCATCCCGAATCGTATCATTGACGCCGATTGGGGATCCATTATGGAATAACTGCATATCGTTTATAGCAAAATCTCTCGATGGATGGACGGTCAGCGCCGTGTCTGCATAGTTGTTTTCTTCACTGTTCTCCCATACACGGTCTTCAAGATCGACAAAGACCCGGATCGGATGATCCCCGGTAAACACCTGCTGCGACATTGTGAGATTCATCGATTGACCGGTTCTGATACTTAGATGATCATGCCGCCAGACATCGCCGGCATGGGCACTCATACTGACTTCGATACGCGCGTTGCTATTGTAATGCACGTTTGCTTCGTCACCATCCACAAAGAACCAGCCATCGCCTTCAGGAGATACTGCGAGGCTGCCGTTCCGATCATATATTTTTATATTATCTTTGACATTTTCAGCATTCATAATTCCAACACATATGCACCCTGCGCCTTCGAGCGTTTTATTTCTCCACATCCGGCCACGCTTGTAATATTGAAACTCATAGCCTCCAAGCCCCTTCTCTTCATAGAAGATATGCGCAGAGAAATTGTCAGCCGGTAGTATTCCCTGATTGGCGATTGTGGTATTGATCAGTATGGTATCGGTGTCGTATACCCTGCTGCAAGTGTCATTGGTGGTTGCGTTATCCGGAGGTATGACCATGCATGTGATATCTCTGATGGACAGATCTGCCCCCTGGACACTCACATCCATTGCATCCGTATTGTTTGATTCGTTGGTCTCATGTATCTGCTTTTCAGAGTCTGCATTAACATTGATAGTATAATTTCCAATGGTGGCATCCCATGTCGCAGACACGTTCACAAACTCGCCCATATTCAGGCTCAGGTTGGTTGTATTGGTGATCTCGGTACCGTCGGCACAGAAACTGACATTGAAGTTGCTGGCAGGTCTTATCCCGATGTTGGTCACGATGGCACTGATGTTCACTATATCACCTACTACTATCACGGTCTCGGTGCCATTGATCTCGGTGCCGTTTGCCGTTATCCGCATATCAGAGACCGTGAGATCTGCACCCCTATCGATCAGTGTTCTGGTAAGTTCGTTGTTCGATTCATCGGATTCGAGGATGAGGTCTTCAGAATCGATGATCGCGGTTATGTCGTGTTCTCCAGCTGGTGTCGCATTCCACCTCACGGTCACGTTTTTCATATCGCCTGCATCCAATGACGGTATCTGCACGTCCTCCACACACCCCATATATTCATATCGGTCCATGTTGAAGCCCCATTTACCTTCGGAATAGTCGATATACAGTTCCATTATTATTGCGTCTCCATCTACCCAATCGGTTGTCAGATTTGTGATATCGCACTCCCGAGCTATCAGGTTCCCATTTATGTAAAAAGAACTATATAGAGGTAGAATCAGTCTTGTAAAGTGTACTCTCATTTTATGCGCACCTTGGTGCTGAATCACCCACCTGTGATCAGTATGGTCAGGAAGTGGATGTGGTGTGTCGAGCATGTACGGGACTGTATGAATCTTTCCATCAGTGAATGACTCGTCTATGAATTTAACAGTTATATTACTCGCATTCTTATTGCCCGAATTGTCCACAGTTGCCGTTATATTCACCATCCCCCCTTCTTCCGGACTTTCCGGATCGAATGTCAGGTTCGTGACTACAAGATCGGGCGCTCTTATAGAGACCGATCGGCTGGATGCATTGTTTGACTCATCGAATTCGGATGTCCCGTTCTCCGGATCTGCAATCACGGTTATGATGTGGTTTCCATGATCACACACCTCCCACTCGAATTCTGTATATACTGTTCCATTACCAGCCGGGAACGACACCATTGTGCTGCCGATCGGCGTGGTATTATCCAGATAGCATATCAGATCAACGCTCCCGCCGCAACTGGCAAGATTTGTGACCCCTATCGTGGCATTTATCGTGGTCAACTCACCCATTCGCAGATCCGCCGGGTCAACAGTTCCATTGTTCAGGAGAAATGTGATATCTGTGACCCAAAAATCACGGGAACGCTTCACCGTGATTATATCTGAATATCCTGTATTATTTGTTGGGTTGTCCTCAACATAACTATCCTGCGGTATCACTTCTGCCTTTATGCGGTGATAGCACGAGATACCCCCTCCAACCTTCAGAGATGCGGTCCATGGCACGGCAATATTTGCCGAATCGCCAGCGGCAAGAGATGAAACGCTCTCAGTTGTGATGAGTGATAGACATGGCTCAGGGACATGCGGGAGATAATAGAAATCACAGAATTTCACGGTGAAGTTGCTTGCATTCATTCCACCGAAATTGGTGATGCTCGCATTAATATTCAATAGATCCCCATCCCAGACGATAGTATCACTGACCGAGACATCGGTCACTGCGAGATCGGTTCCACTTACAGATACGTTCATTGAGTTGGTGGCATCGCTGGTGGTAACAATCAATCCTGGGTTTTTCTGAATTACAGTCCAGTTCATCGACAGGTTCACAGATTCGCTGGCAGGCATGGTTAGACCCGTGTTTCCAAACATGGTCTGGTATCTATCGATGCTGTAATGGATGCCAAATTCATCATCCGTCACATCCTTTTCCTCCACCAGCGTTATGTTTACTATTCCAGTGCTGCCGGAAGTCCATTCTGTCCACCCCTCCAAAGGACAATTCCCACCGTCACACATCAGCATCGGACGGTCGTTGATATAGACTTTAATAATACCATCTGTATCGACACTCACCGTTGCCCTATAGTAAGCCCGCATCATGAGAGCGCCTTGGTGTGTTATATGGTGTATTATCGGGGACTTTGGCTTTGCTTTGTAATCGTGAATGTCTATGCTGTCGTTCTCCTCGCAGAACCATACCGTGCTATTTATAGCCGCATCATCGTTGTTTCTGATGGTGGCTATCACATCGACAGTGTCACCAATGATCATCTGTGCCGGATCGGTGGATATATCTATGATCGTGAGGTTTGCAAGTGCTATGTTGATCGACCGAGTTTTATCGTTATTCAGTTCATCCTGCTCTTCTATCCCATTATTCGGATCAACCACGACTGTTATGTTGTGTTCCTCGGTCAGATGATTGATGTCAGGAAACGCATCCCAGATCGCTGAGGCGTGCGCTGTTTTATTCGTCTCGACATACACATCTGCAGTCTCAAGGAGATTGCCGTCCACATAGAACGCGACATCGGTATCGATGCTTCCGAATCCAAGATTCCCTATAGCTGCATCGATGGTCACTGGCTCGCCCTCTCGCGGACGTTCCGGTGAAAATGATATGTTTGTGATGGTGAAGTCATAAAGGTACCAGAGTTCCGCCGGTGTGCTCAACTCGTTGTTCGATTCGTTCAGCTCGGTCACTGCATCATCCGGATCCGAGATCACCAAAATGTTGTAATAAGGCAACATCACATATCTGCTCTCTGTTCCGTCCGTGATGATTGCAGGATCGGCATGCCATATTCTGCTGATATTCGTAGAGTTATGCGCGTCCAGCGATACGGTTGCGTCTGCAAAGATATACTCATATCTATCTACGGTGAACCAAACAGACTCGCCGGATCCGCCGATGTAAGCGCACATCCTGATGACATCGCCATCCACCCAGTCGCTCCAGCAGCTGCCCGATCCATCAATCGTCTCTACGATATTGTTGTTTTTGTCGTAGATGTTAATGTATGAATTTGTTCCCGTGCTTATGCCGCTGAGATGAACCCGCATCTTACTGGCGTTCGGCTGGGTTATAGTATCATTGGATGTATTGTGATACCCCTCAATATGCCGGTATATGGGCTCACTGGAGATATCCAGTTCGCTGTAGAACTCAACCGCAGCGCAAGCACTCAGGTTTCCGATGTTTGCTATCGCAGCCGTTATGTTGTTTGGGTATTCAAACATTAGATCAGTTTCATCCGGATACTCCGGATCTGACACGTAACCTGTGATGCATATACCTGCCACAGTCAGATCGGATGCGTCCACGAATATCTGCCTGCTCAAACTGTTGTTCGATTCATTGAGTTCTGGAGTGCTGTTCTTCGGATCAGCCACCGCGGTTATGTTGTGGTGTGCAGCAAGAGTCGCATTCCAGATCGTGGCGACGCTGCTTGTTCCGCCTGCCGGAACGAACACCTCTGTGGTGTTGAATGGTGTAGCGTTGTCATCTACATAGAAGCCGACCTCGACCATGTCGCCTTTAACTCCGTAGTTTGCCACGACCGCATTGATGCCCACGCCGTCGTATAGATTTGCCGGTGTATCAAATGTCAGATCCGGAATCGTAAAATCGGGCACGCCCACAAACACATCCACGCTCGTAGCATTGTTCGCCTCATCCGATTCATCGATCTCGCCATCAGAATCTGCGGTCACGGTCAGCGTGTGATCTCCGGTTCGATCGGGCGTCCAGTTAAATGTAACATCCGCGGCGCATCCGGCACCAAGCGACCCGATATCTGCCATGTCAACCACCACCCCATCCACAGCAAGACTCACATTGAACCCATCCGAACCGGTAGTGCCGTTATTTGCTACTGTGGCATTGATCGTGTTGGTCACATTGTCGAATATGTAAGGTGGCGTGGAGATCTCCACCACCCGAAGATCAGCCCACCCTTGGTTGATATCCACCCTGATTGCACCACTCCGGCTCTCATTCAGCGTGACGATGTGTTCCACACTCCCGTTTACAACCAAGACCCCATCCTTGCTCGCATCGATCAGCAGCAGATCGCCCGCAGATACCTCTGATGCATCGGTTATGATCTGGTAGAAGTTCGATCCGCTGCGGTTATCAGCAATGAATTCTTTGCTGGTGTTCAGATTGGTCATGACCACACAAGGTGCATCAACGTTTGTAGTATTCTCGTAAAAGACCTCTCCGTAGATCACGAAGATCGGCGATGGTGGTGGCGGACTTGGCGGATTCACATACCATATCCATGTCTGCATATCGGTGCCGTTAGCATTGCTCGCCCTCGCAGAGACGTTCCAGACGCCGATCGCCACGTTTGCGTGCGTGTAGGACGCATCGGTCACGCTCTCATTCGTCTGAGTCGGCGAGCTATTGATCAGCCATGTAACATCCACAACCTGATCGATCGTGATGTTGAATCTCCGCGTCGCATCCCCGGTATCATAAACCGGAGATTCGGGAGCATATCCGATGATTATGGGTGCTATCGACTGGAGTATCACATCGAATCCGAATATCCCGCCGCTCTCGAGATCGCTCTGATCGACCGTGCGGTTTGTGGCGTTTAAGACTGTGCCATCGGTGGCACTCCACCTGAGCACGTCGCCAGCACTCACATCCGCAAGCGTGAGGAGGGTCTGATAGAAATTAGAGTCAGAGACCGTATCCGCATACCACGCCACACCGGTGTCCAGGTTGGTTATGCTGACGTTCGGGTTGTTGCACGGAGCACCGCCCTCGTACAAGACCTGCCCGAAGATCAGGAAAGGGGTCAATTGGGCCGTGTTCTGGTCATCGAGATACCCGCCGCTCAAGTCGATCGCGCCGGCTCCTGCGACGCATATCATCAGTCCTAACAGCAGGTGGCGTATCTTCATATTCGCGGTCTCATACAGTCGTTTATTTTTCACAGGAAACCCGGAGCCAGAAGCGATTCATTATCCTTAAATTTTACCGCAGAGCACGCGGAGAACGCGGAGGATTGAAGCTGTCTCGAAACTCTGCGCCCTCTGCGTGCTCCGCGGTGATAAATCACTTGATTTTCAGACAGTACCCCCGGCGATTTATTCAGAGATTCACCGCCAATTGTATGAGTCATCTGAACCTGCCGATCAGATACACCACGCAGAGCATGAAGAGCATAAGCGCAATCTCGTACAATACAGGCACATCCACCGAACGCGGCTCTGCGGCAGTCTCCTCTTCCAAAGGTGCGGCATCCACTCCCTGAAGCGACCCTATAACCTCGATCGTCGGCATCCCAAGTGATGACACATAACTGTGATCGCTTGCAGCAAGCACGATTTTAGGGGGAGCGAGTGTCACATTCCCGGGAACCGAAAAATTGATCATGTATTCGATCTCGTCCGTCCGGTTTCCTGAAAGGGTCGCATGAAGCGTCGTATTTCCCGAGATCAGGCTGGCGCCTGATGGTATGACATCCGTCAGGTCGATGACTGCGGCAGCATTTCCGGTATTTCTGACATTCAGTGTAACTGTGACTGGATCGCCAAGTGAGACTCTGGCAGGATACGCGGTCTTGTTCATGATTATGTATGCCCCGTCTACTGTGATCGTCCGACTGCTCGACCATACACTGACGTTCTTTCCTGCAATCATGAACTTTGCCTCCGCACCCGGAACATCGAATACCCCGGGTCTTACAGGTTCTATATGGTATGAAAAACGGACACGCTCTGATGGCGTGATATTAAACCTCCAGGGCGGGCTCTCGTTGCCGCATAGTCTGAAACCCTCCGGGACCGTGTCGTTTAATTCGATCTCAAGCTCCTCTTTTCCAATGTTTTCGAGATCGATACGCACCCACATCGCCCGATCCATCGATATATGGCTGTTTACCGTCTTCCTGACCGTAAGATCGAATCTCGGCAGCACAAGGACTTCGATTGACGCCGACTCGGTATACTTCACACCCTCCTCATCAAACCCGGTCGCATTGACAACGATCTCGAACAACTCGCCTTCAGGGTCACTGACCCCTGATGGAACCCGCAATTTTGTATGAAAGGTCTTCTCCTCATCAACCGTTAGGTTGGCGTAATGTCTGGTAAGATCATCGATCGCCGAGAGATCGCCGGGATCGATCGTGATATCCACGTGCTTGAGGTCTGCATCTTCTTCTCCTTCGTTCTCGATCGTAACGGTGATGCGGATCTCCGAGTCCCTTGCAGTGTATGCCTCGCAGTTGGTCTCGATCTCGAGTGATATCTCTGGCTTTACCCGCTCCCAGAACTCGATGTTGATCAACGGGTTCTCCCAGTCAGTCGGGTTTCTCGATTCCGCACTGTCTTCGGTTTCGTTGTGAATCTCGATCGCGATCTCATCGTTCCAGTTAAAGCAATCGCAGCAGTATTCTTCATCCAACCAGTCACAGTCGCCATAAGTCGTTTTATTAGCCACGCACGATGCGTTGAGAACAGACTCGTTTAACAACTCAACCCCCTTCCACAGCGATATAAGGACCTGATCGGTCTCTGGCTGGTAATCCACAAACTTGACTGTGTAGCCGCTCACCTCATAAGTATCGCCCATGTAGAGCGCAGCACTCCCGACATCGGTCCAGTACTCAGGATCGCTCGCATTGAGAGCAGATGCCGTCTGCACCAGTATCAGTGTCAGTGCTACCAGTAGTGCGGCGCATATCATGCCTGTCCGTGCCAGACGACTGACCGCTGTCACTTTTCCTCCACATACACGGTTGCGCCGCCTTCGGTCTCATACAGGCTGGCAACCAGTTTCCCCATCGTCGTGACACTCTCATCGGTCATGTTCAGGACCTCGATCTCGGTCTCGTTCTTGATGATGATCTGCATATCCTCCTGCCCGGGATTCTTGACGATCGTGACATCCTGGCTCGTGAGCAGTTCAGGCAGATTGACGTACATCATCATCATGACGAGGAGCCCGACTGCAAAGATCATCGCCACGTCGAAGAGATTCGCGACACCCGACAAAGGGTCCTCGTCCTCGTCGGAAGTTTCTGTTCTTTTTTTCATGAATCTCATAATCGTCTACACCTCAACAACCCTATCCTGCAGAACGGCGTGCAAAACTCCCATAGCGCCAATAGACGATTTCTCGACACGCCCCATCTCAATCCACCCGCCGCCGGTCAGGATCTTGATATTGCGGGACTTATCGATCTCTATGCGCTTGATATCCGAATACGGGACCTCGAAATTTGATCCATCGTCAGATAGGATTTTGTTCACAGGCAGCCCTTCGAGGTCTCTTGATCTGCTCCTTGCACGCCCCCTTATCGAGTATATCGTAACAGCGAACGTCGCACATATAAATAAATTAATAAGCAATAAATAATTGAATGGTACGTTGAGTCCGCCGACATTCATCGCGACGATAATCACTGCATTCACTATCAGGATCAACCCCATCCAGAGAGCGGAGTTCGCAAGGACAGAACCCGCGGTTTTCGCACTGATCAGTCCGGATCTGTTGAATATCAGGGCACGGTGGACAGACTCCCCCGATCTCGATACGATCGTTCCGATGACACCGATACGATCGTTCTCGTCTGGTTTCGGGCGCACAACCGGTACTGGTGCCGGCATCGGTGTCGCGAGTGCCCTGTGCCCGGCAGCAACATCCTGACTCGGTTCGAGACTCCCGAAGAGTATCTCGGAAAGATACTCGATATCGCTGATGTCATGCTTGTACCACCGCGTTCTGACTGTTGCGACCATGAACCCGATCGCTCCAGCCATCAGCCCGACTACGGTTGTTCCGAATGCGATTATCAGGTTGTTGGCAAGCGTATCGATGTCGCCGGCACTCAGTCCGAGGAGCGCGGGACCCATCGGTATCAGCGTCCCCATCAACCCGAACATCGGTCCGACCC
>JAUWCK010000230.1 GCA_030609345.1 Methanosarcinales archaeon
ATGTTCGCTCCCGGGTCGCTATCGAGTATCTGTCCGGTAGCTTCAACGCCGTCCATCACAGGCATTCTAAGATCCATCAGCACGATATCGGGTTTTCGCCCTTCCTTTGAGAGTTTACTGTACATTTCAACCCCGGTCTTACCATCTTCAGCAGAATCCATGATAAACGTGTGCCCATCATCCATCTCCAGAAACAGGGACATCAATTCATGAATATCTGCCTCATCGTCCACGAGCAAGATATTATACTCCATTCTATCAATCACCTCTTTATTCTATATCCGCTAAATACTTTTCCTCAAGCGCATCCCTAACAAGCGTCTGGACTTCCTCATTTTTCTCGCATATCAGCCGGATTTTCTCTTTCTGATCCTTGTTGAGATTGTTGGAGATGAGCAACCATTTTGAATAGCCCCCAACGATCGTCACAGGTGTGATGATCCGGTGCGACGTCTCTTTTAAGAAGTGTTCTCTCAAACGGGAAGCTTCTTCTGCCCTCTTATTCGACTCTTCCAGCAGCCACACATGTTCTTGCAGCGAGAGGGTGGCATGTCTCAATGCTTCCTCTGCCCTTCTCCGCTCGTCAGCTTCCATCGCCAACGAGATATAGTCTGCAGGAGAGCGGGCGAAATTCTCCTCTTCCATAGTCCACCTGCGTACAGGTCCCACATGCTCGTAACATACGACCCCCATCACCGCTCCTTTCAGCCGGATCGGAACATCCAGCATCGATGTGATGCCAAGCGGGGAGAGATATGAGTCGGAAAATTCCCTGGTCCGGGGATCTTTGTGTGCATCATGTGCAGCGATAAACGCACCTTCTTCCAGTGCCTTGAAATATGATGGATAGTCTGCCGCCGCAAGCACCATGCCCTCTGAATGGCGAGCAGCGCTCAGTTCATACAGATCGATGCATCGAATCATCGAGCGATCATCTCCATATAGCCACACACTCACCCGCTCAACCTCGACCGCGTGGGCAGTGGCTTCTGTGACGATCTGGAACGAGTCAGATAGATCGCCACTGTACAACTCCTTGCATTTTGCCAGCCCCATGAGCATATCGTTCTGATTCCGAACGATCCGTTCCCTCTCGCGTAAAATCCCCGTTATCTCAATATCATGAAGACCGATCGCTATATCGGAAGCCACCTCTGCAAGAAGACTCTTCTCCTCATCATCCACTGCAACATCGGGTGCGAGTAGTACGACAAGCAGCCCGAAGAACCTGCCTGCATGTTCTACACGGATGATCATAACCTCCCTCCCACGACACGCGTCTTCGAAGAAACAGCCTTTGCACTCTCTTGATTCATCCAGAATCGAAACACTCTCTTCCGAGGCGAGCGCGCCCCTGATGCAAGGAGGATTATCCCCCCTTAACATAAGTCTGCTAAAGCGCGAGACATCCTCCGGAAGACCGGATCCCACGACCTCAACAAATCTCGTACCATCTTCAAATAAACTGAGCCATGCAGCATCATAGCCCCGTGCATCTATGAGGGCATCACAGGATCTCCGAAGGAGGCGGTCACTGTCCTTCTCTGTCACGAGCAATTCGTTTACATTTCTTATAGCTCTGAGGACGCTATTTAAGCGCGTGATCTGCTCCCCAGCAAGCTTGCGTTCGGTGATGTCTTCTGCTGCACAGATCACATATTCGACATCGCCATCATCGTTAAGTTTCGGCGTCTTTGTGATGGATAGTAAGCGCGGCTCCCCCCTACCGTTCTTGATCCACTCCTCGAGCCGGATCTGTCTTTTCTTCTCGAATACTTCCCTGTTACCACCGATACAGACTTTGGATTCTTCTTTACTGAGAATGTCGGCGAGATTGCTTCCCTCCAGATCCTCCTTCGCCATACCAAAAAATTCCGCGTGGGCTTTGTTTACGGCACCATACGTCCATATATCTGCCAGATACCATATATGAGTAGGTATATTGTCGAGCAGCAATCTCTGCTCTTCAGACTTCCTATACTCCATTTGAATCAGGAAGGTCTGAGCGACTATCCCGGTCAAGCCACCTTCCTTTAACAGTTCGTTGCATATCCTGATTATCTCTTCCTCGATGTAGCTCTCCTTATCTTCCAATGCGGCAGCGTCTATCTTTTTAGCGATCAGTTCTCTGGCTGCTTCTATGCCGATACTCTGGGCATACATCCCGGTCAGATCACTCTTCGCAGTCTTCATCTCAGATATTCACCTCATGTCGCATTACCGCCTTTTGGCAGAAGCAGAACAACAGCAGTGGTATTGTGAAAGCCACTGAACTGCCCTGGCTCCAGACGGATCTCGCCGTAAGTCTCCCAGCCAATCAAGGGAACTCCTGGCAGGACCTTCTTGAAGCGATCCACGCTCTCAGGAAACCTGTCCCCCAGAATCAACTGCCTGTGTGCACAGTCAAAGACAAGGATGCCGGCAAATTCCGAGTACCCTGCATCCTCTGCCGATCGCTTTGCCATCATGGCAGCCCCCTCCGCGGCGTTGATCTGGTCTTCCAGATTACTGCCGTCCATGATACGGAAGATTGCACCCTCCGCGATATCGCAGGCGAAATTGAGAGAGCCATCTTCGTTTGCACTTACAGGCCATCTAATCTTATACTCGCCTTCTTTCTCGGTTGCCAGACCGAGCTGGGAATTGGCACAGAACTGCGCAATCTCCGCAGGCGTCTTGAGCTGTTTTACATCGATACCCGCTTTTCTTGCAGTTTCCGCAGTCTCTTCCTTCCATGCCTCCCACGCTGGCATATTATTTATCTCATAAAGCACATTACCTTCAGTCCT